>CAYWLQ010000019.1:7027-45699 GCA_964458775.1 uncultured Myxococcales bacterium
GTTCAACGAAGTCGGTAAAGTGCTACGTTTACCCTTTACTTTTGGAATGCGGATGATCAAAGGAACGATGGAACATTCAGAATAGAGCGACTCATGACCAGTCTTGCCGTGATCCTTAAACTCCTCTCCATGATCCCCATGGATAATGATGACAGTGTTTTTGTCGAGTCCTGTTTTCTTAATATGGGTGAGCAACCGGTCTACAACACCGTCGATGTAGCGCAACTCCTGACGATATCGATCTTTGTTGGTTTCGGATGGCATATCCTTGTAATGGGTTCGGAACGGAGCATGCGGACCAGGGAAAAAGACCCACCCAAAAAAACGACGACTGTCATTTTTCCTTCTTGACAACTCACGTTTTACTTCAGCGAGCACAGCTTCATCGCCCCTCTGTACTGAAACTTTGCTAAACCTAGGCCAAGCCCAATCAAGTATTCCGTCCTCCGATGCGCCTCCGGTATATGGAACCCAAAAAGTGTCATAGCCCGAATGCTCAAGGTGGTCTGCAATGGTGGGGAATTCCTCAGGCAAATATCCATTCCATCGAGGGTCATAAATCTCGAGACCGGTAGATGAAGTGTAAGACATGGTCAGTATCCCGGCAATAGATTGCAGAGTGTAGGAACTTCCTGCATAGGCACGGGTAAACCAGTGAGATCCATTCTTGGCATAGTTCAATAGTTTTGGCGTTAGATTGAGCTCTGGGTTTTTTAAAGAACTCTCATCTGCTCGGAAGGTCTCGATGGAGACAAGTAATATATTGTGCTTTAGGAGATCAAAATCGTCTGGAAGAGCCGGCAATTTGCTTTGCTCAGCAAAGCGCTGTACACCATTGGGATCGAAGGATCCAACACCTGTCAGTTCTGACTTTTTACCCGTTGATAGTGTGTTGCGTGAAAGCTCCTGGCCGATCACACTGAAGCGAAAAAATCTTGCACTGTAGGGTTGAGCCGCAGGAAGCCGTGAGAGTACAGCTGAGATGATCACTATAACCCCTAAAATTGTCGGTATTGCAATAACTACGGCCGGCTTACTTTTAAATAAGGTAAGGCTGCGGAAAAATGTTAACAGGCCGGCTTGAAGAAACAAATAAGAGGTCATTAGCAAACTGGTGTGCAAAGTTGGGTAACGGTCATAGTATAGTATGTAGTTAGCGAAGTGCATCACGAAAAACAAAACCACTGCAACTCCGGGAATAAAGTATCGACCGAGCATCTTTGTCGCTCTTTTGCCTTTACCCGTATCCTCAAAAAGGGGAAAAAACACAGACCATACTGCGAGCCCAATAAAAGCGATAAAATGCAATGCCATAAACGGCGGATACCAAGCAAATGGTCTATATTCAACCAACTTAACATGGCAAAAAATTACAGCACACAATAAAATCGCAAGTTCGATTATTATGAGTATTAGCCGCCTGTTGGGTAGAAAACTGCGTAGCGTCAAGGTCACTGCTACAAAGAGTTGAAAAACAGCCGGCAGCCATAGAATCTCAACTGCACCATTTGTTGTGTAAAATAGTGAAAACAGAAAGCTTGCAACAACACCATGATAGTCAGCTCTCGGAATCCGTAACGCTTCCAAAATAGAAATCAGCAGAATAGAGAAAAAAACAGAACCCGCAAACGCAGAGACCGACGAAAGGAAGGTTCGCGTTTTATATTCCTCGTTCATAATTGTTTACTCCTATAGATCTCGTTTGCAATTTGTCTGCACAGTCCAAATAAAACACTTGGCATTGGTATCCTCACTGCGTAACATCGAAAAATCATACATACTCACTCGTCAACCGATACCCTCTTCCCTTCAAAAAGGAGCGTTTTGAGATGGAAACCAACCAATTCTACTAGACTTTACTTGAATAAAAAGTTACGCACTACAAAATTTTTTTAATAAAACAGGAAAATATGCAGGACACAATCTGTTATGTTCAATTGGATCAAAATGAACGAAAAAACTAATAACCTTCTGCGAAGTTTCTCAGCTTTCACTGCCTTTTGTTTATTGTTAGTAGGAGGTTGCGAACCTAAGCTCAACAAGAATGTGATAACCGCAGTCGGACAATGCAGCATCGACCTAGACTATAGAGTACGGGAATCCTGCCTTGCGAATATTCCTCCCTTGCCGAATAGGTGGAAACGAATTAACAAAAACGCCGCCAATTCTTTCGGTTATGTCTGTGCTTTCTATAGCATACACGGACCTTTGACATGCTCAGGAGAGGTGCGCACTATCAGTCGTTGGATAAAAAGTATCCCCAAAAAGGAGAAAACCTATGCAATATTGTATTTTGCGCCATCCCGCATACCTCACCGACCGTCTCCTGACAGCTCAGGTATTCGTATGATCGAAAGCGACGGCGATGTTTTTTTGTTTTTCGAAATAGATGACTATGTTGCTGTAATCGAGACCTCTGATAATTATAAAACAGAAGCTCGTAATGCTTTAGTAGAATGGGCCGAACAACTGACATCGGCGCTTCAATTGCAAACCGCAGATATTGCTTCGACCACAAATTTGACAGAAGTGTCAGCGGAAGAAGCCTGTTTGTCATATGTCAACAGCCGTCCGTCAACGCTCAACGATACATCAGGGGCATTGCTAAACGTGAGCCCCGGAGACATCGCTGAAGAGCCTGTATATTGGGGAGAGAGATGGGAAAGAGACGGTGAACCGTTTTTTTTCACCGTTAACGGGACAGAAATAAGTTTGATTAGGCTTGTCGATCCGGGAAACGGATATGCTTTGGTGCTCTTAAAAGAAATCCCAAATACACTCGGCTGTATAATCGGAATCTGGGCTCATTCATTTGGAGGCAACGGTATCGAATTTATCGACATATCTCGTATGGATGATACAAACAACGGTTCTGCATGTATTCGTATACAACTACAAGGATGGTTACGAGCCTACTTGGAAGACGCGCAAAACCCCGATTCGGTAATTCCTGCAAAACCGGAGTTTATGGAAGTCATTCTTGAAACCGACGGAGATTCTGTCCGATGTGTTACCGGCCCGGGATGCTGACATTTTATTGCATAATTTTTGCACATCTAAAACCTAGTCCGTAACTTCTTTTTGTCGGCCAAACTCGAAGTCTTGTTGCCGTTCTTAGATAGAACGAATCACTGTTAAAACTTCCGCCTCTCTCAACGATAAATTTTCCTGTTTCGGACCAAGCGCTCCCGTCCTTTGGAACGGCTCCTCCGAGTTCGCAGTTGTGGGCAGTTAAATCCTGTTTGCAATCATAAATTCCGTGATACCAATCCAAAACCCATTCCCAAACATTGCCGGCCATATCGCACAAACCTTGATCAGTATTCCCTTCTTTTCTGCTGCAAACCGGCAGAGTTCTTTTTGTGCCGCAGCCGCTTATCCCGTTTTTGTCATTCATAACAGTCAGATCACAGCTCGGCAGCTTATCTCCCCACGGATAAAGCCTCGGTTGCCCTGCGCTTTTTGCCGCATATTCCCACATGGATTCACTCGGCAAATCGCCGCCTACCCAATTGCAGAAAGCTCTTGCCTGATGCCAATCAATAGCGTTAACCGGATGATCTTCATATCCCGGTTCATTCCAATTTTCATATTCTCCGCCGCCGTCAGGTTCGCTGCAAATTTTTGCATCTACACACTCGCGGTATTGAGCTACTGTTATTTCCGTTCGGCTCATTTCAAAGCTTTTAACAGACACGCGGCTTATGGGTTGTTCATCAAACCATTCATTGCTGCCCATAAAAAATTTTCCACCCGGAATTTTTACCCATTCCAAGCCGACGGGTGTTGCCGGTTCCAAAAAAATTGACTCATTAACATGATCGCAAGAACTAATAATCGATATTGTCACCAATGCCGACAAATAGCGTTCAACAAGAAATTTTGTAAACTGTAGGCGTGTCATCAAACAAGACAATCCGTCATAATGTCGGATTGACTACACGACCGACAAATAGAACAGACCCAGTCGGAATATCTCGGATAAGAAAAATAAACGGACGATTTAGGTTGAACTCTTCATATTCGGCATCACCGTTGGAATCAACAATGACGGTTGCAGCAGAAGCTTCGGTGCCTGCTTCATCCACAGAAATTTGCGTTTGATGGAATATTTTTTGAATTCGCAAAAACTCATCGCTCATGCCGCTAAAATCTGCCGTTTCGTCAAACGGTGTCTCCATTCCAAGAGCAGCAAAAGCATTTTTCATCTCCCATCTAGAGGAAATATTAAATTTGGGAATATTCATGGTTACCCAAGTTTGAGAATAATGTCCCATATTGTCTAATATATCTTTAATTTTATTTTTATCCATGGTGTTTTCAAATTCTACAAATTCTCCGGCATTCGGCGCAATAAGCACCATGTCAAGTTGCTCCCCATCATAGGGAAGCGCAACAGCTTCATAATCAGTACCTTTTCCGTAAGAAAAATGCTCGTTTTGAGCCATCATATCAACCGTTACAGTATCCCCTGACAATAGAGTAAATTCCTTTTTTGCGGTGTTTTTAACATCAAAAGGACTGTTCCATGCAGCTTTAAAATAGATAGCATTGATCAACATAGAATAGATCGGGGGAGTCAGTTCATCCTCTTTTAACATGTTTACAATCTTGTCTTGAGTTTTTTCTGCAATCCAGCCGTTAACAATTTCGATTGATTTCGAAAGATTGCCGTTAAAATCGATTGTCCTGATAGCCGCACCGTAATTGGTTGAAAGCAGGTCCAGATAGTTAGGCAGAAAATCAAAGCCGTCCTGTGCCCAAAAACTGTTTGCAAGAACAAGCGAAAACCCGCTGTCCGCGCGATCTCCTGCCGGTTCATTTCGACTTTCAATATCCAAAAGCAGCTTATTGAAAGCTTCGTGCACGGCTTCTTCCTCAAGCATATCAAAATGCATTGTTTCTGCAATTTCCTTTTCAGTTGAACTCCTTGCGCCTCCGTATTGCATCGCCATTGCCGTTGACAAACTAAACGGCGAAAAAAACATATTTCCTTCGTGTCCGTCTCGCAATTTAGAATACAAATCAAAGGCAAAAGCCGAATTGGCATCGACTAATTGATTAAGAACGCTTTGAGAAGGAGACGGGTCTGTAATTCTTGATTTATCCGACTTTAATAGCTCATACTTTCCGTCGGTATTTTCTTGATTGTTATTGGAATTCTCATCATCCGATCCGTTATAGGAATCATCCTGTTGAACCCCTGTTTCAGTGCAGGATAAGTGACAGAGAAAACATCCAAGAAAGAGTAACAAACTAGTTTTTATTGTTTTCATTTTTTACCTCCTATCGGTCTAATGAACAAAAATCCGCCTGCAATCTCTGCAAAGCTTAAATTATATAAGCATGTTCTATGCCGTTTTTGGGAAAAGAATATTTGTGTGTATTTACAGACATTTGAACACCAGACTGCAAATACGGATCATTCAAAAAATCCAAACCCTGACACAGTTTGTGCCTCTCTATTGAAAGAAGTATCATAAAATACAATGTAAACGAATTGGTAATATTTTTGTGTTTTTTTGATTTATTAAAGGGTTACTACCAAGCCGACCATAGGTCTTAAAAAACCGAGATAGCCCATTTGGTTAAAAAGAAACAGCACATCAGCTTCCATTATAAAGCGCGCTCTTCCTCTTGCAGGTGCACTTAAACCCAAAGCTGTTTCAAACCCATAAAACCAAACATGATCTATGCTTACTCCGCGAGGAGCCATAGCAGCGGCTTTGATATCACAATACAACAGTTTCGGCAAAATCCAGGTACGCCAGGTAATTCCCAAATCCAAGGCGATAACAACACCTGCGTTGACAAAACCGCCGATGCCGAATCTTTTATTAAAACTATAGACATAACCTCCGTGAAAATCATTTCCGCCAATTCCGCAAGCAGAGACAAAGTTAGGCCCCCAAACACAAACCGGCACACCGTGACCGATTTCAATTCGATGCTTTCTATCGGGAGTAGTGTCTTCGGCTTTAACAGCAAAAGCCGGAATACAAAGAAAAACACATCCGGCAAGGATAAATAAGAGTCTATAAGTCATGATGAACCTGCCTTGCGAAAGGTTTCCATCATTTCAAAAAAGTCATCTGTAATTTTGTAATCGATCGCGTATTCTAAATAATATCCTCGCCAAGTATCTGCTTGGATGTCATCCCATCGAATAGCAAAATATGATCCAGGTTCGTAGCTTCCTATCTCTCCATCGTCCAATATTGTTCTCAGTGTAATTTTCTTTGAGGCAGAGCGCACTTGATCCAATTCATCGTTATTCAAAATGCGATCCATAACAAATTCGTCAGCACTTCTTACTGTAAAGAGAAAAGAGCCGTCTTCTTGACAGGATATTATATAGTGAGGTTCTCCGTCCCCGTAGATTTCAAATTCTTGAAAATCAGACAAATCCATTTCTTTTTCGTTAATAACGGGAAGACAAGATAACGTTTGAAAAACAATGAACAGCAAAATTAGAAATGTCTTTTTAACAGTCATTGTTGAGCCTATCGTTTAATAGTAATAGCAATAATAATCGCATTTTGTTTCTTCTGAATTGCATTTGTTATCCGCCTTTTTATATGCCGAATCACATTGTAAAACACATTCCTCTCCAAGTTCTCCGTTGGGAGTATCATCAACACAATATGAAAGACAAATATCGACAATATTGCTGTCCATTCTGCAATGCCAATAACAATCGATATATTCAGGATACTGCTCCCTGCAAACGGCTTTACACTTATCACGATTCTCAATGTTCAATGTTCGGCAAGCTTTCAGATCTTCAGAACACTTATCACTGCATTTGGGATATGGATCTTCATAGCAAGAACAAAACAACACGGAGATTACAAGGCAAAGACATACAATGCCTGAATAATAAAGCTTTGAATAGGTCATTAGGAACATGTAAGTATTGTAATGGACGGCAAGGATTTGCTGAAGTGTTTTTTTTTCATATAAAACATTGCATAGCCGCATTATTGCATAACCGCATTAGAATCATGTTGAAGTAATTGATCTGCGTAGTCTTTCTCCTCTTGTTGTGAGAACCACGCGTCGGAAACTGAAATAAAGAATCATTGGAGGCTATAAGGCTTAGTTTAAGGTCTCACAGATCAAAGCTGATATTTTGCTTAATAGATATTCAATCGATATATTGAGTTGAGCCATCTTTGCTAAATAGATTAAAGAAGGTAGTCAATGCAAACTCAAACTGCTTCAAAAAAAATTTCGGAAGTTAATCCTTCCAATAAGCCGCGAAAAATCAAGTACTCATTGTCGGAAAGAAGAAGCGACGAATTGATCTTTGGTCTTGTAGGACCGATATTTTCCGGGAGCTCTACAACAGCGAAACGATTGGGCGAATTATTTAATGAACAGTTCAACTATGAGACAGGGTTCATCAAGATTAGTGATTTTCTTGACGACCCCAAACATACTTCAAAAGAGTCCGCTCATAACCGCATTGACCGACTTCAAACACGCGGCAACGAACTTCGAAAACAATATGGTAATTCCTATTTGGCCAAGAAAGCTGTCGAAAAAATTGCATTGGAGCGTACAGATAAGGGATATGAGAATGAAACCGGACCTTGTAGAAACCGTCGAGTAGTACACTTTATCGATTCATTAAAACATCCAGAAGAAGTCGAACTTTTAAGAGATGTCTACGGTGATCTTTTTTGGCTGGTGGGTGTTTTCGCGCCTGAACCGATTCGAAAAAGTCGTGCGAAAGGGAAAATAGAAGCGAGTGAACTGGATGGAATATTTTTGCGTGATGAAAGCGAAGACTTGATATACGGCCAACAAGTTCGAGATACCATGCACTTAGCAGATTTTTTTATAAGAAATGATGAAGAAAATACCGATGGGCTGATTAAAACCATCGAACGCTTTCTGAATACACTTTTCAATACAGAAGTAATAACACCACTTGCCGACGAAAAAGCAATGTTGGCGGCTGCATCGGCAGCATGCGGATCAGCTTGTTTGTCTCGTCAGGTCGGTGCGGTCATTTACAACAAACAAGGAGAGCTTTTAGGTGTAGGTAGAAACGATCCACCCAAGTTTGGCGGAGGACTGTACTCAGACGAAGATAAAGGGAGTGATCATCGTTGTCATAAATGGCAGGAAAAATGTTGTCATAACGACAAAAGAAAAGACCTTTTGTATTCCAATATTTCCAATAGTCACGTTGATAATATGGAAAAAGGTCTAAAAAAAATACTCAAAAAGTTTGTTAAAACTCAAGGCTTCAAAGGCGATCTGGAGAAGTTGCAACACCAACTGGATAAATTTGTACCTGAAGAAATTGCCTCTATAAGTAGACAAATTCTCAAAACATCTGAAATTAAAGATCTGATAGAGTATTCAAGAGCCGTTCACGCGGAAATGGAAGCCATAATTTCTGTCGCTCGCACAGGAAAAAATGGACTTATCGGATCAACGCTCTATTGTACAACATTCCCGTGTCATAACTGTGCAAAACACATCATTGCAGCAGGAATCGAAAAAGTTGTATTTATTGAACCCTATCCAAAAAGTTTAGCGATGGATTTACATTGTGATGCGATTTCAACCTCAGGTGTAGAAGATGGAAAGAAAGTTCAGTTTATTCAATACGAAGGTATTGCTCCTAAGAACATGATGAAAATGTACCAGATCTCAGAAAAACGTAAAAAAGAAGGCAAAGTTGTTCAAAAAGATCCTCGTAAAGCTACACCGATTTTTAGACCTCCTCTTGACGGATTTTCACGCTACGAACAAATTGTGGTAGCTTCTTTAAAGAAATGTGCTAAAAAGTCTTAAGTTAGATAACAATGGCGGCAAAAAACATGACAAAAAAAAATAATCAAATTAACATTTTATGTCCATGTCAGCACCCAAGCACCCCTTTAGCTAATTGCCAAGCATCACAAATACCGAAATGTGCATCTTCACCAAAGGTTATCTCCCTGGAAGAACAGAAAAAAGAACGACAACGAAGGTTACTATTTAACAAGCTCGAAAAGGATGGTTTTTTAGAGTAGTATAATCCCCTTCTATACTTTATAAAGATTGAACAATAGGGAGCAGACTAAAGATTACAGTGCTATCTTTGTATGTTACAGAAGCGGCCAACACAGCTTTTGGCGATTATATGTGGGCGGTTTTCTTTCGGTCGTCAAATTTGAATTACATCCTTTCGTTGACATAATAACTCTTCAATTAATCTATGCGAAATATATTCTGATAAAAAACGAATTGTGCTCTAAAAGCTTAAAATATCTCTCCAAATACAAAATCATATTTTCTTAACAACAACCAATTCTACTTACAGAAACTAGACACATCGTTTGTACCCATATTCAGCGGGCGTGCAGCATCAGTTACCGCATCTATTTTTGAGGCAATTCCTCTTTTCTTTTCAACATCTTCATCGGTAACGATATGGACGTCTAAAAATCGCTCTATTTTAAAACCTGTTCTAAGGTAATTTAGTTCTCCAAGGCACAAACTCCATCCCTCCAGCCAGTTTACTAAACTCTCACGCTGCACTTCGTTTCCACAAAAATGAACTAGCATATCAATATCGCTGAAAGGTTCTGCTGTTGCGTTTTTTACACTTCCTAAAACATAAAGCGCTCTAACTCCGAACCGTTGAGGATCCATCTTTGAGGCAATTTCTTCAACCATTGATAATCTCCATCTCCAATGGTCTTCTGCATTTGTCTCCTGTAACTTAACAACATGTCTTTCTTGCAGCTCAAGAGGCACAGGCGTTGACAAATATGCTATCGCCTGATCCAGGTCAGCATTCATCAAGACTCTTAAAATCCGTCCTCCCGTTGATTCGGGAACATCAATTACATGAAGCGTATCAGATAAAAATGCCATTTCCGGCAAAAGCTTAGGTAGAATATTCTCTGTTTTGGTCAAAAAACTATGGTTAAACTTAACCCTGGGTATATCAGGATATAATGGAAGATATCGAATGGACGCCTCCACAAGATCTTGAAAGAAGTGAGTTCCAAATGATAACTCCGGTATATAGTTTCCTTTTTGTCGAGCGATTTCAACCAGCATAGCGGTGTTGCTGAAATCAGAATAAGTAACCCTGACTCCAAGTTTAATGTCGCCGCGACTTCCCCATCGTCCGGGTCCCATTAAAATAAATTGTTTTTTTGGAAGCAGCTTGTTTAGTTTTCCGATAGCGCGACCCACTGCGTTCAACGCTGACAAATCAGATAACTCATTGTATTTGAGCGGATCAACATATACTATATGCGTAATTTCAGGAAGTTTACCGTTAGATACATATCTTTCTGCTGTAAAAATTATTGAATCTTCTGAAATGTCTTGTGGAATAGAAGCAGACGCCTCTTGTTCTGAAAAGCTCTGAGGCCTGCACTGTAGCAGATAAAAGTTTTCTCCATCCGAAGCAAACTCGATATCCACAGGGACTCCCATTTTTTCCTCTAAAACTTTGAGGATTGTATGGATCTGCTTTAAAAAAGGCGTATCTTTGATTAAACCTTCAAAAGTTACCACAGTCTCATCGTTTTCTAAGTCCAGCAAACCCACAGGCGGTTTGATAAAATTGTCCTTATATATAGAGACAGTTTTACGTATATTCGGCCACTCCTCACCCACCTCAGCTATTAGCTCGCTGATGGAGAGAGTTTCAAACTTTCTGGTTTCCATATTTATCACATCTATGTATTGAGGTGCATAACGCCTTGTCTCATCCGGTGTGATGTTAACTCTAAGAGACGGCTGTCCCGGTGCCAAAAGAATCGGATAGTCCTCACTTACTCGATCAACAGCTCTGGTACCCAATCCGGGAACCAATCGTATTAAACCGTCGTTTCTACTAATACGAGGAGACCATCGAAACTCATTTCGACTAAAAGCAACACCGGCATAATTGGGGAAAAAGTATTTTCCCACCCTGTTTCCTACCACCTCCTGTATTAGGATAGCCATTTCCTCTCTAAAATCAGTAAACCCATGCTCAGCTCTATATTGAATGGGATCGGGGCTGAACACAGATGCATAAACCTCTGCAATTGCATCCATTAGCTCTTCTAAACGCTCTCTTTTGGTTCCGCAGTTGGCTACAAAAAGACTGCGGTACTTTCCGGAAAAAGCAGTTCCAAGACTGTCCTCCAAAAGACTTGAACTTCTAACAATAAGAGGGGTATCTCCAAAATCATCCAAAGCAGCGGAAAGTCCGTTTATAATTTCCGGCTGAAAATAGGAATTTTTGAATATCTGTATTATTTGCGGGTATTCCAATCGAACCTGGTCAATCTCTTTATACTTTTGCTCTACCATGTCCTCCAGAGTATTATAGTGTAAAAAGCCCGTCATTCCGTCGGACGCAATACACCAGGTTTTAGGAACTTTTACTGCGCCGGTCATGTTCGCATTTTCCAGATTCTTCTCCAGTATCTTTGAAGCGAGAAAAATCCCGGCGCTTTTACCTCCAAGCTTTCCAAGACTTCCCGTAGGATAAATTACTTTTTTGACAAATTCACCAAAATCAAACAGATTTACATAATTCTTTGCAACGTTGATGAACTCAAGTCGATCAAAAAAGAATCGTCTTATTAGAGCAACATGAATCCTAATCAAAGCAGGAGTCGAAATTTCGGAAGGCTTAGCATTGTACTCAAGTATAGCATCTATTACGTTTGTCAAAGAGGATTGCTTATTATCGATTATCTTTACTACGGAGTCCGATTGATCCTCTATTATCCATCTACGAATCATGTGAAGCATTTCCTGATCACCAAATAGTTCGACTGCCAGCTTAAAAATATCATCACTGAGACTCAGCATTCGGTAAAGAGGAATTCTCTCCCTTGGCCAATTGGATTCTTCGTATACATCGTTATCTGTGTTATTATCTCCTTTTCCCAGATTTAACATTATTTCATTGGCTTTGCTGCTACCGGCTCTACAGAGGTAATTCATCATTTTTCTGGATATGCGGATAAACAATTTTTGGTCGGTATGCCTCAGCATATCCAGAATTAGCCTTCCGTCACCGCATTCATCCTCAGATAGACATCTTTGTATTTGCTCCCAATCTCTAAAAACGTCATGGTACCGGATAGAAAAAAGTGTAAAGGCAAGGCGATCAGCGATTTGCCGGATAAGTGTTCTTTCCTCATCGAGAAATAGTTCTCTATCGTCACCGACAGGATTTTCTGTATACCCTACCTGCACAGTGCCCACACGTCTATTTCTGATTTCCACATCAGCGGACAGAGTCCAAGGAGTTTCTCTAAATCCTGTAGATTGAAAACAACGGTTTTCATAAGTTATTCTGGCCTTACAAAGGCTGGGATACTGCCATCCTCTTGGAAGAATCTCCAAAAGCTCAGTCATGAGTCCATCCAAACTGTCATGGCTTTTCTTGAGTATCTCATCTGCCTGATAGAGACAACTAATCTCCTTTACACGTTCCCTGAGACTTCGAACAATACGTTTGAAAGAATCGCTTTCGGGGTTCATTTAAGATATACCTCCATCGCGAGCAGCAAACAAGAGCACTCTCATCGACGAGATATGCAGTGTGCTATTCATTTAGTTCTCATCTTAAAGGCGGATGTTTTAGATAAGCCGCCCGTTTACGCGATTTGCGCGCCGCCAAATATCTTATTGCCGACAAGCATTTTACGATACACATCCGATACACATGGTCAGCTTCTTTTAAAACCCCGCTTTCGGGATGATAACTATTTAGAAATTAAGAATAGATTTCTATCTATACCCAGCCTCGAGCTTTGCATCCCTCAGCAACACGGCTAACTGAAATTATGTATGCAGCATCTCTCATATACAGCTTGCGCCTTCTTGCCAGTTCGCTAACGGCAATAAAAGCAGAGGTCATTTTTGTATCCAGTTTTCCAAGCACTTCATCTTTTTCCCAAAAGTAGTTCATGTTGCACTGCACCTGCTCAAAGTAACTGCATGTAACTCCACCTGCGTTTGCCAGGAAGTCAGGAATAACAAATATTCCGCGTTCTTTGATTACCTTGTCTGCCACAGGAGTAGTGGGACCGTTTGCGCCTTCAGCAATAATTTTTACTCCTTTACATATTTTTCCGACGTTATCTTCTCTTATTTGATTCTCAAGAGCTGCGGGAATTAATATATCCACATCCTGCTCCAGCCAGGCATCTCCCGGAAGCACTTCGTAACCGAGTTCTTTGGCTTTGCCTTTATCGATGCCTCCGAATTTATCGGTAATAGTAAGCAACTCATCGGCATCAATTCCGCTTAGACGTCGGAAGCTGTAAGAAACTTGGTCCTGCTGATCCCAACAGGACACACATACAGCTTTGCCTCCCATCTGACAATACAGCTTAATAGCATATCTCGCAACGTTACCGAATCCCTGTATGCTCGCCTTTGTATTTTCGGCTTTGATATTCATTTCTCTAAGGGCTTCCCTAATAGTATAAACAACACCGTAACCGGTTGCTTCGGTACGTCCAAGTGATCCGCCCAAGCCGACAGGTTTACCCGTAATAAAGCCCGGATATTTGCCTCCATGTATACTTTCAAACTCATCCAACATCCATAACATATGTTGTCCTGAGGTCATTACATCCGGTGCCGGCACGTCATTAACAGGCCCCACATTTCTGGCTATCTGACGTACCCATCCTCTGCATATCTGCTCCTGCTCTCTCTCGCTTAAATAGTGAGGATCGCAGATAACTCCGCCCTTTCCGCCGCCAAGGGGAATACCGACAACTGAACACTTCCAAGTCATCCACATAGAGAGGGCTTTTACAGTATCGACCGTTTCATGAGGATGAAACCTAATTCCACCCTTACAAGGGCCTAACGCATCGTTGTGCTGTACTCGAAAGCCTTTAAACACTTTGTACGATCCGTCATCCATTCGCACAGGAATAGAAAAATGATACTCTCGCATAGGCTCGCGGAGAAGATCTCGTGTTGCCCGATCCAGTCCCAAAATTTCAGCAGCCGAATCAAACTGAGCCTGCGCCATCTCAAATGCATTGTAATTCTTGTTTGTCATTGCAACTAACTCCCTATAGCAGTGAAAGGTTATTATCTCGGCCCAAGTCGCATATTTGAGTTATTCTGAAAAACTCACATCAAACCGACAAAAAACCGAGCATTTTTTTATGCCTCTTTCATAGCTCGGTCAAATCATTTCAAATGTTTCAATTGCAAGAGCAGCATTAACATTGTCCATATAACACAAGGGAAATCCCGACAGCAGGCATTTGGTAATTTTTGGGGCAATTCAACCCAACAAGGTTTTTCTTTCGAGGAGAAACACCCCAAAACGCCGTGCAATATTTCGCAGAATATAGTTTTAAAAAACATATTTTTAGCCGGCAATGTTTTTTAGCAGGCAATGTTTAGCAGGCAATGTGATGATAGACGGATTCTCAAATCAGATACAACTCGCTCTGCACATATCGTATACCACAAAAGTTTATTTTTCTATTTTTTTATGTTTTTACTTATATTATATTTTATTTAGTTTACTCGTTATATATATATATTTACTATTCAACATTGGGCTATTATAGACGAATTCACATATTCAATAGTTTTAATTCTATGCCGAATAGAACCTCAGACAAAGGTTTTAAATTGATTGTTGAGATACTTAGTCATTGCCGTAGCGGCTTGAAGACCGTTGTCAAAATGCTGCGTTTAACAACAACCGATTCTACTTGCAGAATCTAGACACATCGTTTGTGTGACACTTGGCGCAGGAGGTTTTGTTTCTTACTGCCAAAGGTTTGCAGCGTTTTGCAAAATCTTTTGGATGCGGATTGTAGCGGACATGACAGGTTATACATGAGCTTTCTGAGTGACAGGACACGCAGCTTACTATGTCTTGTTTTGCTCTTCTCATCAGGGTTCGGTTGTCCATGTTTTTGTGGTATCTGCTGATACTTCCCGGCGGTTTTGACTTCGGAGGACTGTCCGGTGCTACTCCGCTCCGGCGATGACACGACAGGCAAAAGCTCTGCTCTCTGTGGCAGCCGGTACATCTCGGATTGTCAATGCGCGTGCTTACTCCGTGAGATGTCATCCAGTCTCCGGGATGTACTGTTCTTGGTCTTCTCGCTCCCGAATGACAGTCTGTGCAAAATGATTCGCGGTGACATGATGCGCAATATGCAGAATCCTTTCCGGCCTGTTTGGCGTGCGTGCCTGTCCACTGAACTCCATGGCTTTTTCCTTTAAGCCATGCAGGGGGTATTAACTCGCCTTTTCCAAAATCAGTTATCATTTTCCCGTCTTTTTCGGTAAGGTGACAGGTTCTACATGGAGAAGAAGAGTGACACTGAAAGCAGCTTTTCATATCCGGCACATCCAGCGATACGCTCGGCGGCGCTCCGACGGCTGCTCCAAGATGGCAGCTTGTACATGGCGTTTGCTGATGAGCTTTGTGAGAAAACCTTATATTAGCTCTTGGATAGTCATTTCTTACCGGAAGATTTTTAGGCGTAATTGATTGATGGCAAGCTTTACATTCCTCCGTAGGCACGCTTAAAGGACCGGCATTTTTGGCGGCCGGATGACAGGGAGCACACACCTCCATGTCAGGTACCAGTCTGTCTGAAGACCATTTTGACGACGGCGCCTTGTGATGACAGGTTACACAGTTCTTTTTTGTTTCGGGACATTTTTCGTGAGCACCGGTAGGTGAGCGTTTGGGATTTGGAAAAATAGAAGGAGAAAGCCTTGTAAAAGAATTTGAAGGATTGCCCCAAACCGCTCCGGTTATGCAAACCGCTAAGAATAAAACTAAAGATACAAATAACGGCCTCATCGCCACAAATCCATTTTTAAAAAGGCAAACGCCGTCAGCCTCGAAGGCCTGCCGTCACCCGCAAAGTGTTCGAATTCGCCCAAAAAACTTAGTTGATGGGTCAGTTTGAACAAACCTGACAATACATAACCGACCACATCACCTTTGAAAAATTCTGAAAAGTCATCTTCTATGTGCCAATAGGACATTCGAAAAGACAGCCAAAGTCTATGATTATTGAGAAAGCCGTGCCCTCCTCCCAACTCTGCACCTACTCGTCGCTCCCCCAATTCCGAAACCACACTGAACCTGCCGGATAGTGCGCGCTCTATCGTTCGATAATTAGCACCTATTCCGCCGCCGACACCCGCAATCAAAGCGTTTTCTTCGTCGCCGCTAATACCTCCGCTCTCATCTGCAAACCTGGCAAAAGCCCACGAAGAAAGGTCGACACTTTTGTTTATACGCAGATCCACGCGGCCGCCCAGGTCGTGTTGTGCGGTTGTGTTAAAAACATTAAAAATAGAATCTGCATCAAAAGTAGGTTTGTATCGATAGTATTCAACAAAAAAGCCCAGCGGTTCAGAGGGAAGAACCCCTATTTCGGCCTCAGCGTCGCTGACGTTGTTTATCATAGTGTTGTAAACCGCTCTTCCGGACATTTGAACTTTGTCGGCATCAATGTGAATCCGCCCGCCTACGCGCTCATCCGCCATATTGCCGTTATTGCCCGCTATTCCGGTAACTCTAAACCCTACCCCCGCATCCAGCCATTTCCAAGGTGCAATACCGAGTTCGAATCCCGCAACCGGCCTGGTTTTTGATTCTTCTCTGTCCGGATAACGCTCTTTGGACATTTTTTCCCGCCTGCCCCTGTCAGTTCCGTCCAACTCAAAATTGTCATAACCGAACAATTGTCCGCCGCGAACCTCAAGGCCAACGTAGGAAGAGAGCTCAACACCTATAGGAAGCCGTATTCTAATATCAACGCCGTCAAAAGCAAAAAAGCCAAGAGTGTCCAGTCGAAGTTGTCGCCCTAATCTTAGATCGAGCGTGTTGTGCCAAAATCCGACAGCGTCAAGGTATGCAGACATTAAAGCAAGAGACAAAGGATCGAGTCCCGGTACATAACTCAATGTAGAGTTGGGAGTTGATTCGTTCTTGACTATTCCCATATCTCCGGCAATGCGAAGAGAAATATCCATCGAAAGCCTGGGGCCTTTATAATAGGGATCTTTTTCGTCAGGAAGAATATTCCACGCTCCAAGCCCCAGATTTCCCACCACGCGGCGCTTACTCAAGGTAGCTCCGTTACCCGCATAAACCGTGTAACCTTCAAGGGACAAATCTGCGGTAACATTCTGATCATATCCGACGGCAGAAAAAGACAACGAAAAAAAGCCCAATGCAAATAAACTAAAGACAACAGCTTTAGTCATTGTCAATTTCCATCCATATCAACAACCGGCGAATACAAAAGATACATTCTCCTTATGCTGCAAACGAGCCGAACCGTCGGACCGAATAGCTATATGCTTTGCTTGAAGGCGCTGCAATGTCAAGAAGCATTCGTCCGGACCTGCTCATCTGCCATTTATTATTCAGAAATAACAGACCCGAAAAAGTTGTATAAAGAGACCCCATGTTCCTTAAAATATTAAACTTTTTTATTGGTTCAATTTCGCATAGTGCGAATGCGAATTGAAATATCACGTCACACAAAACCTTGAAACTTTGATTGGAATATATTGACTATTGTATTGTTGACTAACTCACAAAAACTCTCATATCGTTTTTGAGGTTAATTGTCGAAGAGTAGAAATGCTAGCTTATTTTGGAAGAAAGGTTTTTTGATGCACAACCGTCCCCAAAAAACAGTAAAACGAAATTCAACAATACGGTATTTGACTATTCAATTTGTTTTTTTGTCTGTCGGATGCAATTCAAATACTACCTCAGATATTGCAGATACTGCCGAGAACATTGACAGCAGCGATAGTGATACCCTCGGCAACAGTGACAGCGATAGCTCTGGTGACAGCGAATCGGATACAGATGATGAGATCGACACAGGAGGAGGATTTGTTTGCGTGCCGACTATGAATGAATTAGGAAAAATCGAAATTGCCAATCCTATAGTATCTTTGGGTTCGGCTGTTTTCACCTCAGACAGTGTTTTAGATGCAGCGAAGTTAACTGACGGACTTTATCACTCAGGCACCGGTACAAACTTCGGCAAACCCACTTCAGATACACCGGCTTGGGTTTCGATAAAAATGGACGGTTCGTATTCAAAACTTTTATTAACCTGGGCTGATTCGGGTTGGAACGATTACAACAATCCCAACGGAGGTTCGCCTTCTGAATATCATATCTCGACTTCCACTGATTCTACCGACGGAGAAGACGGAACGTGGAATGTTGTTGTCGAAGTTTCGGAAAACAAAGTGAGAACCCGAACTCACAGCTTTGAATTTGAAAATTGCTCATGGGTTCGCATGACATTTTTTGCCGGCCAGGACGGTCGCTCCGTTACTATTGATGAAATAGCTCTTTACGACATCAGCGAAACAGGAGATGAACGTCCTAGGGATTCGTGGTTTTTTATGGGGGACAGTATTACAAAGATGGCTTTTGAGCGCTCCGGCAGTTTAAATCCTTTTGATGTTGCTCTGTCAAAACTTGTTACAGGATATTCACCTGCTTGGATTGCAGGAGGAATCGGAAAAGAGTCAACTGCCGAAGCTGTGCTTCACATAGAAGAATGGCTGTCTCTAAATCCGGATGCCTCTCATATCGGTCTGGCCTACGGAACCAATGACGCATGGGGAAACAAAAGAGTAACCTCCACAAATTTCGAGAAGAATATGAGAACGTTAGTAGAGACTCTATTGGAAGCAGGTCGAGTTCCTCATTTGGCAAGTATTCCCTATTCCGACAGCGGCGTTCACAATACCCTTCCCGAATTCAATGCTGTTCTCGAAACACTAATCGAAGAATACAATCTTCCTTGCGGGCCGGACCTTTATACATTTTTTAAGAAAAACCCGACTCTGTTGAGTTCGGATTCTGTCCATCCTAGCTCAGCAGGTTTGGTCGAGATCAACCGACTTTGGGCGGAATCTGTCGCTCCTCTTTATACGGTCAAATAATAACGGATTTTGCCGTTGACTTTTCTTCTATCATTCTGTGAAAACAAGTTATGAAAATTGTTGTAGCCCCTTCTATTTTATCTGCGGATTTCGGTTGTTTGGCTGATGAAATTCGCTCAGTTGAAAAAGCCGGTGCAGATTGGATTCATATTGATGTCATGGACGGCAATTTTGTGCCGAACATTACCGTCGGTTTGCCTGTGCTGAGAGCAGCTCGCAAAGCAACTGCCCTACCCCTTGATGTGCATTTGATGATTGTTTCCCCTGAACGATATTTAAAAGACTTCGCAGATGCCGGTGCTGATCATTTGGTAGTTCAAGCGGAAGCCTGCGTTCATCTTCACCGAACCTTACAGGTCATCAAAGATCTAGACAAACTTGCGGGAGTTGCTTTCAATCCGGCAACACCGATTGATGCCCTTAACCACGTTATCGACTTGGTAGACATAGTGCTCATAATGTCTGTAAATCCCGGATTCGGAGGCCAGAAGTTTATTGCGTCTTCACTACCCAAAATTAGACAGGTAAAAGAAATAATAGATAAGTCGGGACGGTCTATCCGTTTACAGGTTGACGGAGGAATCTATCCCTTCAATTCAAAAGAAGTAATGGATGCCGGCGTAGATACAATTGTTGCCGGCAACGCAATATTCGGTCAACCCGACTTGAATGCGGCAATCGAAGGCATTCGCTTGGGTAAAACAACAATAGTGAAATAAAAAAAAGCCCCGAAACAAGGAGGCGACCTGAATCGGGGCTGGGTCCCGGGAGAGCGGGATTAAACTTTACTAATCAATCGTCGAAATTAAGCTCTTCATTATTCATATAACTTTTATTGTCCGAATCGTCGTAGTAGAGATCGCGTGCGAGTTCATCAATGGAAAGTTGAATGGTATTGGCCTTTCGGTACTGCTGCTCGTTAAAATCTTTCCATGAAGTATAGGTGAAATCGTCCATTTTACCTCCGTGTTTGAGTTACACACCTGTCGACAAGGTACCTGTTTTGGCTACCTTGTCCTACATATGTATACACCATACTTCGCGAAAACTCTCAGGTCAAAAAAACAGCTTTTTTTTTATTACAAAAGCAGTTTATGAACTGAATCATGTTTAATAACTCTAAAAAAGAAAATGATAATAAAGATTCGGGTTTCAAGGCTGTTGCTTATGCAAACTTGGCATTGGTTAAATATTTTGGAAAACGTGACATTTCTTTAAATCTTCCCGCAGCACCCAGTCTTTCAATTGCTCTTGAACCTTTATGCACTGAAACAGAGATTCTATTTCTTTCTGAAGAAGAAAAGGATTTGGTGTTTCTTAACGGCAAGGCAATTGAGAACTCTTTTTCTGAAAAAGTTACAAAATTTCTAGATTTGATTCGTAATCTGTGCGGCATTAGTCATCGCGCCGTTGTAACGACCGCTAATAATTTTCCTACCGCCGCAGGGTTAGCATCTTCTGCGTCAGGATTTGCTGCATTAGCGACAGCGGCATCTGCTGCTTTAAATCTTAAGCTAAGCGAACAAGAGTTATCTGTTTTAGCAAGAAGAGGATCGGGCTCTGCAGCTCGCTCTGTTTCAGGAGGTATTTCTGTTTGGCAAATGGGGGTTAAAGCCGACGGATCTGATTCATATGCATACCGAATAGCTGAAAGAAATGAATTGGATCTTAGAGTTGTTGTAGGAGTGACTGACCCGAGCCCCAAGGCTATCGGTTCAACCCAGGCAATGGAACATACACGATACACATCGCCTTATTACAACAGATGGATTGAAACAGTACACAGCGACATAAAGGCCGCAGAGCGCGCAGTACAAGACAAAGACATTGTTCGACTTGGAGAAATAGCAGAGGCTAACGCGTTGGCAATGCATGCAGCGGCATTGGCTGCAAGGCCGGGAATTCTTTTTTGGAACGGAATTACAGTAGAAGGACTTCACTTGGTGCAAAGACTTAGAAAGTCTGGACTTATTGCATATTTCACCTGCGATGCCGGTCCTCAGCCCAAAATACTTTGCACCCCAGATGACGAACCCAAAGTTGCCGAAGCCTTGTCATCATTACCGGGCATAGTTAACATTATTCGCTGCAAAATAGGATGCGGCTCTCACATTGTTTCAAAAGAGACTTTGCCGTGAACAATGTAGTATTAACCGAGACAGTGAAGACCGTTTTTGACTACTTGGGTATAGAGTTGCAAGACGGTATTGCCGAAAAGCTTGTAGCGTATACAGAAGAGCTTCTTAAATGGAACCTTCGCACCAACTTGACCGGTGCCAAAAACGCTGAGGAATTCATCAACGGTCCTCTATTTGATGCCCTCACGCTTATTCCTGTTTTAGACTATTCAATGCCTTCGTTTATAGATATCGGTTCCGGTGCCGGCCTGCCGGGAATTCCTGCAATAATCGTAGCAGATCTCAAAAATGTCTCTTTGGTAGAACCGAGATCCCTTAGGGCTTCATTTTTAAGACATATTGTTCATTTCTTGTCGCTAAAAGCAGAGATTATAGAGTTCAAAGATGACCGATTGGAAAAGCGCGGTTTCGGTGCTGTATCTCAAGCAGTGTTTGAACCGGAGGAATGGCTGCGGAGATCTACAAAACTAATTCATCCTCATGGTGTTGTATATGTAATGTCATCAAAACCGATAGAAGACTTATTGTTGCCGGAGGGAGCTGTTATAGAATCACAATTTCACTGCGTTCGTCCGCTGAAAAATTCGCCAAGGTATACTGCA
Source organism: uncultured Myxococcales bacterium (assembly GCA_964458775.1). Classification (GTDB taxonomy): domain Bacteria; phylum Myxococcota_A; class Polyangia; order JAAYKL01; family JAAYKL01; genus CAYWLQ01. Next base: position 28,722 of record CAYWLQ010000019.1, read on the forward strand.
AAAGTAAAATTCGATGCTTTTTAGAATTGTATTTATTCTTTAATTAATAAAAACCAAACACTCTTCAACCCTATTTTTTCATTGATATGTACTAATATTGTGATCGGTATTGTGGAATATTTTCTTAAAAGACCGTATCCGAATGTAACAGACCAATAAGAAGGAGCATTTTCGATGAACAGTCGCCGGCTAAATTTCGTGATTTTATTTGTTGCTATTCTGGGAACAGTAGAATCAATGTGTACTTCCGACAAAAATAATGGAAACCCCGATTTGGATAGCGATATCAGCACAGAAATAAATACTGACTCGAATTCCGATACAGATTCGGATTCTGACACTGATTCTGATGCTGACTCGGATTCTGATGCTGACTCGGATTCTGATGCTGACTCGGATTCTGATACTGACTCGGATTCTGATACTGACTCGGATTCTGATACTGACTCGGATTCTGATACTGACTCGGATTCTGATGCTGACTCGGATTCTGATGCTGACTCGGATTCTGACAATGATACTGATACTGATACTGATATTGACACTGACACTGACACTGACACTGACACTGACACTGACACTGACACGGATATTGACACTGACACTGACACGGACTCGGACACTGACACGGACACCGACACCGACACAGATACGGATACTGATTCAGATACTGTTCCATTAACAGAAATGACTGTTGTTCCCGATCCATCTTGGACCTGCGGCATGCCGGATGGTGTTGCCCCTCCCGAAAAAGGAACTCTTGTATTCAGCGCAGATTTAAACCTTGGCGAAATTCATTCAGTCGGGATAACCCAATATGGAAGCCGACGTATTCTCGATATTGAAGGAGGAAACTTTTCGGGAAACAACATAGACGGTGAATTTATCAAGGGCAGCCTTGATCTGGAACTGACACTTTCCAACGGTTCTGTCGAGTTAGAAGAGCTGCACATGATCCGTGCAAACGACGGGACTCTGATCTATCTACATGTTTGCGGTTTTGCACCGGCCGACTCACCAAATGTTCTAATAGTACCCGATTTTGAGGCTCCCAACGCAAGTTCACATTCATGGCTCAACAACGCTAAACTAGCAGGAACGAGAACCTTGAATTTAGCGACAAACACGATAGAGCTTCGCATATATGATATTGCCTCCGTACTTCCCGGAGAACCCAAAATTCAGTTAACCGATCCCACAGGAGTTCTTAATCAGCAGTTAGATTGCTATGCTGTAACAGGAGCGAGAGGAGCTACCGTATTTACCGAAACGGTCACCCTCGATTCGTCATTGTCTGTAGGAGCAAGTAAACGAGGCACTCGAAATATTATTCCCATTACAGGCGGCACAACGAGCGGCAGAGTAAACGGCACGGTGCTGTACGGAGGAGCAGATTTTCAGTTGATTGGAGGAAGCATGGTCTTGGACGCTAGATATACCCTTTTCACTAACGACAAAGAATACATCATCGTTCGCAATTGCGGACCTTTCGGAGCTTTGATTCCCACATTTGAAACCCGAAATGAGGGTCCCTATGCGTTTCTTAACGAAAATATATGGCTTAGCTCAGATCCCGGAAGGGCGGACAACGGTGTCAGCATTACCTTTTATGAGCGACAATAAGACGCAACAAAGGTTACAAATCAAGATTCGGGATTATTTGGGTTCCCAATAGCAGCGTTTGGGAGAAACTATCATTCCTTCGTCTTTAAGTTTTTTCATGGCTTTATCGACCTCTTTGCGGTCCAAACCGGAAAGTTCTGCTATTTTTCCTGCATTTAACGGCTCACTTGCCTTTTTCATAACATCAAGAACTTTTTTTTCTGTGCTCACGGCCTGCTCCTTTCTGTAACGGTTGTCTGTAAAAATATCATCTATGTTATAACGCAAAAACAGAACTTTGCAGGAATATTCTCATTGATTTTGAGAGGACTTGCTTTCAGATGTATCGTTACCGTGATATTAAATAGGAATCATGTCCTTTTACGACATGGTATGGAAATTGTTGGAGAAGTTGATCCTGCATGAATTTGGACAACGCCAAATTAGTCCTTCTAAAAGAAGCGACAAGCTTAACGGATAAGGTGCGTCGACTGAAAACTCGCGGGTTGGTTATTACCTGCTTTTGCGGTTTTATATGGATCATTTCTGCATTGATATTATCTGCATCAGCTTTTACTGCCGCTTTGGGATGGTGGGGAGGTTCTACTACTAGAATTTTGGGTTGGACTCTTATTATCAGCGGCATTTTTGCAACAGCACTATTAGGGCTAATGCAGCCTATTCGCAAACTACGCAGAAAAGATGCTGTATTACTTAGAATTGGAGAAGTGTATCCGCATATGGCATCTGATGTTCGCACAGCAGGGCAACTAGCTGCGATAGGTGTATCCGGATTGATAGAAACAACTCGATTCTCACCCATTCTAGTGGCTGAACAACTTACGATGGTTCATCGTTTTCTAGATGATATTATGCCCCAAGGTCTTGTTTTCCCTCTTCGAAGACTTCTGCCTCCTTTTATCGCAATGTTGTTGTCACTAGGTGTGTTTATCTCAGCAAAGATTACAGCTCCCGAAATCATAGATCTGGGCATGCGATCAATCTTTTATGACAATAGACCTCCTATGAAAGGTCGACGAGTTTTGGAAAAAACACCGGTGGTTGCTGACCTTTCAGTAACGCTGAAGTATCCGGAATATTTAAAACAAAAAAAACGCAAACTGGACAATGTGTCCGGCGGTTTTTCTGCACCGCTTGGAACCTCTGTGTTTCTAAACGGTCGTTCGCTTGTCAAAAACACAACACAAGGAGAAATCCGTTTGCCGGACGGAAGTAACATTCCTCTTTCAATAAAGTCTAACGGCGATGTGGCGGGAAACTTTGTAATAGGAAGCGCGGGGAAATTTATAATTTCTCTCGGAAACGATCAATTAATGACCGACGGTCCCCCTGGAGACATTGAATTGGAAGCGGATTCTCCTCCGTCAATACATTTATTGCGACCTTCCGGTCAAATTGAGATCGGAGAAGACGGGGAGGTCGAATTGGAATTTGAAGCAGCTGATGATCATGGCATTAGTCGCATAGATATTGTCGTTAGAAGCGGTTCTTCACCTGAAATCAGAAAGACTGCTGTAAGACTAACGGATGACATCAAGCAGTTTAAAACAAAGTTTCGTTGGCGTCCTTCGGGAATACGATTGGATAGCAACGATATGGATTTGGAAATAGAAATGGAGGCATATGATGACGATACTATTCTCGGTCCCAAATCCGGTCGCACTGAAACGCTAGCAGTAAAATTGCTGACTCCGCAGAGCCGTCACAACAACGCTCTTGAGGAACAAAACAAAACCTTGGATAATCTGGTTGATCTTTTAGCATATAGACTCGAGAATCCCATACCTGCCGGCAAAACGTCAGCAAGTGATGCCGCCGCCAGATATGCATCAGTTCGGGGTCAAACCGAAGACTTATTGGCAACCGCTGCCAAATTGATAGGACGATTATCAAGGGATGCTCTAACACCCAAACGAGTAATCGATACTTTTGTACAAATTCGCAGAGACCTTTCAAACCAACTTCTTTTTGAAGGCAGATTGTATGAAGGTCAGACAATTCAAGACCATCGCAATCGTCAAGGAGTTGATAGGGTCACCTCCCGACTACTGGAGCGTGCAATATCGCAAGTTGATGACATAATAATAGAACAACAGATGTCCAAAATTGTAAAAGACGGAAGCATCCTTGAGTCGTCCAGAATTGAGTTAATGGAAATCTTAACTCGTTATGTCCAAACTCGATCTGAGTCTCTCAGACGGAATCTTATTGATTCAATCGATAAAATAGAAAGCGAACTTATTAATCTCGAAAAACAAATTGAACGAATTAGAGGTAAAGTCGGTGATACTTTTGTCAACTCATCACGTTTACGCATTGATCTTCTGGATACCTTTTCTAAATTGAAAAAACTCTTGGCAGATGAAGATATTTCCGGAGCAACATCTCTCGCCAAACGAATTCAAAACGATCTCGGACGTCTTTTAGCTGCATTAGAAAGAAGTCTATTATCATTCAGAACTGAACGGTTTGGAGAGGGCGACGGGTTTCCCAATGATCTATTGGAACGAGTTATGGCAATTGAAGAGGATCAGCTGCAATTGAGAAGAGATACTGTTGCACTCAAACGAAGCAGTCTGGAAAGACTAAGCAACCTTATGAAGGGAAAGATTGAACCCCTCGTCAAAAAAGAATTAACTCGATGGGAAAAGATGAGAAAACTCAAGCAGGATATGAAGCTAAAGGATGATCCTTCGTTTGAAGAATTACTCGAACGAACATTAGAAGAATTGGGCTTAGCTCTAAGCCAAGGAGATTTGGAAGAAGCAAGACAAGTAGCTGAAGAACTAAAGGGAATTGGAGGCGATGCTATGAATATTGTTTCTCCTAAGAATAAACCGTTACTGCGAGCACTTCAATCCGAAGCCAAACAAACGATAGCTGAAATTACAGATGCTATACCCAAACCTGCTCAACTATTGTCCGAAAAAGATGCCAGACGTGCAAATATTCGTTCAGTGGAACAACGTCTGATCTTATCAAAAACAAGAAATCTTAGAGCGTGGATAAAAAAACAGTCTGATAAAAGCAAGTTTCTGTCGTCTCGTGTTTCAGATTCTTTATCCGAATCTATTAAACGAATGTCCGACTCAGTATCTCAATTGGAATTGCGGCAAATCAGTCAATCAATAGAGGAGCAGTCTCTCGCATTGAATCAACTCTCTGAATTGAGAGAAGAACTCAAACGCGGAGGCGAATCTGTTCCTATCGAGAGCCGCGCTTTGATACTAAACGGACGTGTTGAACTTCCGACTCCTGATCAGTTCATAGTGCCGGCAGAGTTTAGAGCTGACATACTAGAAGCAATGAGAGGAGACTATCCTTCATTATACGAAGAAGCTATAAAGAAATACTATGAGGCGTTGGTTCGATAGTTTGCGGTCTTGTCATGTAGCTCTTCGTTTTTCATGAATTCTAAGCAATACAGACTTTAGATATTCACCTTCCGGATGATTGCAGGCTATTGGATGATCGATACCTGCACCTCTAACGGAAAGAATCTGCGCCTCTCTTTGAGATTCGTTAACAGCGCGACGTACAATATCAAGAAGAAGATTTGTATCGACTGCTGCTGAACAGGAACATGCCAACGCAAAACCTCCGGCAGGGTCAATTAGACTGATGCCGCTCTTGAATATATCCTGATAAACCTTGCTTGCATTCGGAAGGTGTTGCCTTCTCTTAGCCAATGCAGGAGGGTCAAGTACGGCAATATCAAAGGTGCGTTCTGTTCTTTTAAAGTAATTCAAACAGTCTTGATTTTCCACTTCAAAACATGAAGAGCCTTTGCTGTTAAGCATATAGTTTATCGACGTCATCTCACAGGCAGGCTTAGAACTATCCACTGCTGTAACAAAAGAAGCTTCCGCTGACAAAGCATAGGCACCGAATCCGCCCGTATAGGAATATGCGTCAAGAACCCTTTTTCCTTTAGACAAAGTTGAAACAAGCAACCTGTTGTCTCTTTGATCAAAGAAGAATCCTGTTTTCTGTCCTCCCGTTATATTGGCTCTAAATTTTACACCGTTTTCTGTAAAATCCGACAACTCAGTATTTTCCCCATAAAGAACAGCGCTTACTGCCTTCATGTGCTCTCGGTTGGCTACGGATTGACTGTCTTTTCGAACAATCGATTTGGGACTAAAGACCTTGTTCAGAGCCTGAAGCCAAACCGGAGTAAGACTATCCATTGCCGGTGTTCCGACTTGTACAACCAGGTGTGAATCGAAACCGTCTACAGTAAGTCCGGGAAGTCGGTCACCTTCACTGTTTATCCAACGCAATCCGTTGGTATTAGAGGCTATCGCGATCAAACGAAGCTGTCTTGCTGAAATGAAGCGATCAATAAAAAAGTTCTCGTTAATTTCGAGATTCGGATCTGTACTAAGAACTCTAAAAGCAATAGCGCTCTTGGGATTATAGGTTCCGATTGCTAAAAATCGATTATCATGGGTTAACAATCGGACAATGCCGGCTTCTACTCCGATACAACGGGAAGTATCCAGTGCACCGTCAAAAATCCACGGATGTCTGGAGGGTGAAAGAGCTGCTTTTTCTTTTTTGAGATAAACTTGGCCGGAAATCATATTTTTATTTAGTGCTTGTCGAAGACAATAAAAGCTCACCGAAAGCAGAAGTATTCTGATAATTGGTATCTGCTCCCCACCAACGCTTCTCTCCGTCTCTTGTCTCACTTCCCCCGTTTGTGCAAGGTTCATCATCATCGTTTACACCGATGTCAAAACCAATCCACATCCCGGCTGAAGGCGTAATGCCGAAGCCGGTCCAACCCAGCGCAACCTCTATTACATATCCGCCAGATATTGTCTGTCCGGCCATTTCATATCCTGATCCTATTCTGTCGCAATTTTGGGTACTATCACCGCAGGAAATCCAGTCTTCATCAGTGTATTTAAAAACAATCTGAGCATCCATATCATCATATTCTGAACTTTTGCTGCGATCAGGATCTATGTAAATCTCTACTGAATCATACCACCAACTGCTGGTGTCGCTTCCTACACAAACGTTACTGTCCATTACCTGGACTGCAATATAGAGGTTTTGATCATCCCAAAGCGTATCAAAGGTAATCGTATTATTCGGATTGCCGCTGACCGTTTTTTCAACTGAAGTGTTTAGTTGCCATACAGCTTCGCTGAGCGATCCGTCAATAACCGGGCGGCTGCTGACACGAAGCGCGCGATCCTGACCCGGGTTTAACACTTCCGTATCAGTATCTGTGTCAGTATCTGTATCTGTATCAACATCAGTATCCGTGTCACTGTCTGTGTCCGTATCAGTATCTGTGTCAGTATCTGTGTCAGTATCGGTATCTGTATCGGTATCTGTGTCGGTATCTGTGTCGGTGTCTGAATCGGCATCAGCATCGGCGTCTGTATCTGTATCTGTGTCTGTATCTGTATCTGCGTCAGCATCTGCGTCAGCATCTGCGTCCGTATCTGTGTCTGAATCGGCATCTGTATCAGCATCTGCATCTGTATCCGTATCTGAGTCTGCATCTGTGTCAGTATCGGTGTCTGCATCCGTATCAGAATCAGCGTCGGCATCACTGATTGATCCTCTACAATACTTGGCACAATCTTGGTCCTCGCAATCAGAAAACCCGTCGCCGTCGTTATCCATTCCGTCGTCACAAGTAAGTGCAGTGTTTTCCGGATCTGCGATGTGGCACCCTATAACCAAAACGGTAAAAAATCCAAATACAAAAAATAGTTTGAGATTATGAATTTGTTTTTCCATCTTCTAATACTCCATAGTAGATAATAAAGTAGGTTAAAATATATTCCTCTTACAATATATAGAGGTCGAATTCTAGGGGTCAATCAATATTATACACAAGATAATGAATGTTAAAAAATTCAATTAGCGGAAGCTATGCGTCTCCTAATACATTCTGATACAAAATTAGCCTGTTCAGCGCATTTTCTGCCTATAATCTGTAGAATTAACGATTCAGTTTTTCTTCCCAAACCGGGAAAATGTATATCCACGTTAGCATTATACTTTAATTTTACACCATCTGTGGCCGGCTCAATTTCGATTTCTCCGCTCAGGTCAACAAACTTAGCTGCAATATTAGAAACAACAGACCAATAGAGTTTTCTCTTATTTGGGAAGAAAGAACTTTTGTTGGTTATTATAATATCCCTAGAGGATCCAAGAAATGTCGGAAGCATTAAAGATGCTGTTATTTTTGCCTCCCGCTCGTAGTGAAACAGGGGGATATTTGTTTCTTTTGTAATTTCAACCGAACGCGCACCGGCAAGCTTCATTGTTTCAATAAAAAAATCAGTGTCTTTATATATTTCGATTACTTTGTCGATTGATTCGGGAATGTTAAAATAAAACCATCTTTGCATATCAAAAAAGCTTTCCAAATCTTATCAAAAGGCTTTCTCGCCATGTAGAATTCTATTTAGTCTCTCTTTCTCTACTCTCAAGCGAATTGATTTCTCGCGCAACAAAGATACAGAACCGGGAGGTGATCCCTTTTGTTTCTGCACATATCGTCGTCTCGTATACAACACATCAACATCAGTTTGTTTTTTTAAGCTTGAGAAATGCACAGCCAAGTGTGCAGCATCGATTAAAAGTTCGGGATGAGGGTCTTCTTTTCGACCCATAGGAACAACAACATGACTTCCTCCGATGCCGCGCACATGCAACCAAAGATCATCAGGTTTTGCATGCCGCAAAGTCAATGTGTCATTGTCAGCAGCCGATCTTCCGACTCGTGCGATACGATCAGAGAATATGGTGAATTCTCGGTAAGGAAGCCGCTCCTGTATTACCTTGCGCTTTTTTGGCGGCACAAATAATCCGCCGTTTTTTTCTGATTCTTGAATCGATGGAATAGATAGGTGTGATGCAGAGTCGTTTGCAAAAACACGTTGGATCTCTTTATCTAAGTTGCTTATTATACATTGCGTAGCTTCAATTCTTTTTCGAATGACAGGTTCAGCTCTTTTCAGCTTACCGGCTTTGTCAAAGAATCTGTTCATATTCTCAACCGAACTGAGTTTTGGATCCAATTCAATAATTACCTCGTTGCCTTCGAAATCTTCACTGCAAAATCGGTCATCACCCTTGGTTATTTTTGATAGATGGGTCTTCAGTATGTGCCCGAACAATTGAAGAGAACCCCATTTTTCAGCCCGTCTAAGATCATCTGTTAAGGCATCAAGCAGCTTCTCAGCTTTTCTTTTCGCCGTTCTATGTTTTTGAATAGCTGCATTTCTTAAAGCCTCAACCGCTGCTGCATTTTCTTTTTCTTTGTAGTATTGAAAAATCGCGTTTTCAGGATGATCTTCCTTGGAAAACCGATCAATAGATTTGTCAGCTGTTTCTCGTAAAACAGGAACACTATAGGGATTACCGGACGTCAGATCCCTTCTATGCGAGCGATTCGGCAAGAAAGAGCCCAAAATAATAAAATTGCTATCTGTGAGAAAAATATTGCTATGTCTAGAAGTCAATTCACAAACTAAAAAACAGGTCTTTTCCGGTCTTACAAAAGACAAATAAACCACACGGTCATTTTTTTCTGTTTTAACACTTGCAAGCTTGGAGTTTATTATTGATTTTCGAAGCAACATAACAAACGGATGCGGCGATTGTGAACACTTAGGACGAAAGGTAATTCTCCCAAATCTGCACCCTTCCGGTTGAATGCAAATTTGCAAATAATAATTCTCACCCAAACCTCGAAGTACCAACGTGATTCTATTTTCAATTCTTTCTGACAATGCTTCGCGAACAACACTTCCGGACAAAGAAGAATCGATAATAGTCGCGACAGTTTCGATTTCTTTAGCATTTAGACTCATAAAATTTAGGGCTCCAAAGAATATATAGTAAATAATATCAAATTTATCAACAGCTTAAGCCTGCTCATTCATGAATATACAGCTAACAAAGAAAAGATTAGAACAAAGAAAGTGTTTTACAGTCTCCATCCTTCTGATGAAGTGATATCTAATATTGATTGGCGAAGCGGCAACAGTTCATTCTCTATTACCCCCAAACAATATCCCAATCAATATCAAAGTAGCCGTGTATTAGCGCATTTCTCATGGCTATGATATTTCTCCATGGAGCAATCGGATACTTTGTTCTAAGATCGTCTGACAAACGCGATGCCGCTTCTCCAATTATCTCAATATGACGCAAACACCATGATTGCACCAATTCATCTTGATCGAATCGGTCTCTTCCGGCTAATGTATATTTTTCAATAGCATCTATAGCCTCCAGAATATCCTTCAATCTATCCAAATCATTTCTCATATCGCTATAGCCTCTTGCATTACACGATCACGAAAGCGCGGTTTTAGTCCTTTCTCACTTATTACATCCACTTTACATCCAAAAAGATCTTCCATATCTGCAATAAGACCTCCAAGATCAAAGAGGCTTCGGCCGCTTTCAAATTCAACCAGTAAATCTAAATCACTATCCGACCTAGCTTCACAGCGAGCTACCGAGCCGAATACTCTAACGTTTTTGGCTCCATAACGTTCGGCAATCTTTAACACCTCTTCACGCCTCGCCCTAATCTCTTTTAAAGTTAACCCCATCGTTCATTCCTCTCTAAAAAAATACAGCAAGGTGTACCCATCCAAAACCAAGTCTCTTTTCACAAATAATCCGTCAATCCGGCATTGTTAATTATGCCCTAAAACATATATAAAAACAAAGGTTCTAGGAAACTGTTCACTGAGCTTGTAAAAGTAACCCTGTCATATGCCAACAATGCCCCGTTTGAACCGACTCACTTAGACAAATTCAACGACCAAATCGGTACAATACTTGGCGACCGGACTCAATATATACCTGCAATCATTGAGAGCCCTTGTCGATTATATTAAACATGATAGAATATCTATATTGAGTAGGCGGATAGACTAATTTAATTTGTTTTTAGGTCGGCTTAAAAAATTCTTAACGGGCAACCTGCTGAAGACAGGACCATTGCATGAACAACACACCTATAATCGGTTTTGATACAACAAAACATGTTCTTGTGGTTGATGACGATGACGGCTTGAGAAACCTTATCGAGAAAACCCTTAGGCATTGCGGATACGAAGTTTCGGGTGTTTCAAATGGGGAACAAGCCGTTAACGCTGTAGCTGCAGATCCTTCGATGGTGGTGTTGCTTGATCAGAAGCTTCCGGACATGACGGGAAGAGATATTGTTACTGCCTTAGAAGAAAGAGGTGTGAGTTTTTCGTTTATAGTTATGACAGGCCAAGGCGATGAGAGACTGGCTGTAGAGATGATGAAACTCGGTGCTGCAGATTATCTTATAAAAGACACCGATTTTATTGATCTTCTTCCCGGAGTTTTAAATAGAATCTTTAGAAGCATAGAAACTGAAAAAAGACTGCTGCAGGCAGAACAAGAAAAAGAGAGATTACAGGCTCAATTGCTTCAGTCGCAAAAAATGGAGTCAATCGGAAGACTGGCCGGAGGAGTTGCTCATGACTTTAACAATATGCTGGGAGCAATTCTCGGTTATACCGAATTAGCTATGGATCGACTGGATCCGTCAAATCCTCTTATGGATGATTTAAAACAAATTCGCAGCGCGGCAAAACGCTCAGCTGATCTTACCAGGCAATTGCTGGCCTTTGCCCGCAAACAAACTGTTACTCCCAAACCCCTCAATCCCAACAAAGTCGTAGAGGGAATGCTGAAAATGCTTCGTCGACTAATAGGCGAAAATATTACCCTGGATTGGTACCCTTCAAATAAAATATCCTCAATCCTAATGGATCCTTCTCAAATGGACCAAATACTGGTGAACCTGTGTGTAAACGCAAAGGACGCAATAGAAGGAACCGGTACGGTTGCCATCAAAACAAGTGAAGCTACTTTAACCGAAGCCGACAGCATGCGAAATGTTGAATTGATGCCGGGTAACTATGTGGTGTTGTCAATAAGTGATAACGGTCACGGTATGGATGAGAAAACAATTTCCCATCTTTTCGAACCTTTCTTTACCACAAAAGAAATTGGAAAAGGAGTCGGTCTCGGGCTTGCAACGGTTTACGGGATAGTTACTCAAAACCACGGATGTATCGACGTAATAAGCGCTCCGCAAAAAGGAACAACCTTTAATATTTACTTTCCCAAACACTCCTCCGTTTCAGATATACCTAAGACAGATGACAAATCACCAAGCAAAAACCCGCCTTCGTCTTCTCCTAGAACCATTCTTTTGGTAGAAGATGAACCCCTAGTGCTGACAATGGCTGTGGCGGTTTTAGAGCGAAGCGGATATCGAGTAATATCAACCGGCACTCCTAAAGACGCCGTTGAATTGGCGAAAAAGCATGCATGTGAAATCGATCTATTGATAACCGATGTTGTAATGCCCGAAATGAACGGCCGTGATCTCGCGCAAAAACTACTATCCATATGTCCGAACCTCAAAGCATTGTTTATGTCAGGCTATTCAATCGAGATTATCAGCAAGGACGGCATCTTGGATGAAGGAATGTTTTTTATACAAAAACCCTTCACTGTAAACGGATTGTCAACAAAAGTTAAAGAAGTGCTCAGTGAGCTGTAATGTCTTTTACAAAGAAACGTAATAGGGATCGAAAAAGAAATATTTTTTTAATTACCATTCATGGCTTATTAGCAACAGCACTTGTTTTTTCTTCATATACAGCTTTCGGCGATAATCACAAAGAACCGAAACTCACTACTGACAGTCGCATGCTGGACGCAATACTTCGCGCCGCTCCCAGCGGAATAGGTGTCGTTCAAAATAGAACCTTTATTATGGTGAACGATTACATCGTTAACCTTACAGGATATAGCCGAAATGAGCTAGTGGGCAAAAATGCTCGAATGTTGTATCTCTCAGACGAAGAATATAATTATGTAGGTAAAGAAAAATACCGACAAATCGCAGAACACAGAACAGGCTCAGTTGAAACCAGGTGGATCCGAAAAGACGGTTCAATTGTCGATGTGGTTTTGTCATCCACTCCAATTGATCGCGAAAATCCGGCCGAAGGAGTTGTTTTCACAGTATTGGATATTTCGGAAATCAAAACTGTAAACGAAACTCTCTCAGTTCGCACAACTGTTTTTATTATTTTAACTTTATTGCTAATCCTCTTTCAAGCAGCTCTAATTCTAATGCTTTCTAAAAATCTCAGAAAACGTAAAAAAGCAGAAAAAGATCTTATTTTAAAAACCGACGAATTAGAAAACTATTTTATCTCTGCGTTGGATTTGCTGTGCATTGCGGACACAAACGGAAATTTTAAAAGAGTAAACAAAGAATGGGAAAATGTACTGGGTTATAGCGTAGATGATTTAGAAAATAAAAAATTTCTCGATTTTATTCATCCCGATGATCTTCCTGAAACGCTTGAGGTAATTCAGCATCTTTCCGAACAAGAATCGGTCCTGAATTTTACCAACAGATACAAATGCAAGGACGGGTCTTATCGATATATCGAATGGAGATCTATACCAAGAGGTGAGCTTATTTTTGCCGCAGCCAGAGATGTTACAGACAGGAAGAAAAGCGAAGAAGCTGTAAAAGAAAGCGAAGAAAAATATCGAGCTCTGTTTGAACAGTCAGTGGAAGGTATTTACCTGCACGATTTATACGGCAACATAGTAGATGTAAATAATATTGCCTGTCAGCAGTGCGGATATTCTCGCGAAGAGCTTTCTCTGATGACCGTATTTGATCTTCATTTAGAAAAAGAAATTGATAAAAAAATAATTATTTCGCAATGGCACAATTGGATTCCGAACGCCCGACATTCAATAGAAACCTATCACAAAAACAAAAGCGGCAAAGCTTATCCGGTGGAAGTTTCTACCGGCACTATTCGGTTATCAAACAAGAATCTAATGCTTGCGATAGTAAGGGATGTAACAGAACGCAAGAATGCAGAAAACATAATTAGAGAAAGTGAAAAAAGGCTTAGAGTTCTCAGCGACAACCTTCCCGGAGGTCTTGTCTATCAGATAGATTCCGGACCCAACGGAGAGTACAGAAAACTAACCTATATAAGCGGCGGCATTGAGCAACTTCATGAAATCTCTTTGGCAGAAATAAAAGACAATGCCATGATGCTGTATAACCAAGTAAGAGAAGAAGATAGATTTGTCGTAGCCAAAAAAGAAGCTGAGGCGCTCAAAACCATGTCCTCGTTTAGTGCGGAAGTAAGAGTTGACCTTCCTTCGGGCAAAACCAGATGGTCTCTGTTTTGCTCAGCACCGCATATTTCGAACGGACATATAATATGGGACGGTATTGAGCTTGATATAACCGAACGAAAGCGTTCAGAAGAAGAGCTCATCGAATCCCATAATCGTTTGATGACTGTTATGAACAGTATTGATGCTTTTATCTATATTGCCGACATGAACACCTATGAGCTTCTGTTTGTAAACGAGTTTGCAAAAAGAACATGGGGAGAAGGTCTTATTGGTCGCAAATGCTGGGAAGCGCTGCAAAACATGAACGTTCCGTGCAGCTTTTGTACCAATGACAAATTGCTCACCGATGACGGGCGGTCAGCCGGAATTTGTCAATGGGAGTTTCAAAATAATGTAAATAAGAGGTGGTACGACATAAGAGACTGCGCAATTGTATGGACTGACGGTCGATTGGTAAGAATGGAAATTGCCACCGATATTACCGCCAGGAAAGAAGCTGAAACTGCGCTCAGAGAAAGTGAAGAAAAATTTAGAACTCTGTTTGCATCGATGACAGAGATGGTGGCTCTCCACGAAGTCGTGTTTGACGATCAGGGCAATCCTGTAACCTCTAGAATTACCGACTGCAACGCAGCCTATACTCAAATAACCGGGATACCAAGGGAACAAGCAATAGGAAAAACAGCAATTGACCTGTACGGAACAGAGCATGATCCCTATACAAAAGAATTTGTGCATGTCGGAATAACCGGCGAGCCGCTACATTTCGAAACCTATTTTCCTCCTATAAATAAACATTTATCCATTTCCGTTGTATCTCCGGGAAAAAACAAATTTGCCACTGTTACAACCGACATTAGCGAGCGTATTTATGCAGAAAAGTTAATAACGGAAAAAAACAAGGAGTTGGAGAGAATAATTTACGTGGCGTCCCACGATTTGCGCTCACCCTTGGTAAATGTTGACGGTTACAGCAAAGAACTCGAACTGACGGTAACCGAGCTTTTTTATGCTTTGGAAAAAGGTTTTAACTCTCAAAGCGAACTTGAAAATTTTGTACTGAATATGCTGCCTGAGATTCAAAGCGCTCTCAAATACATCAGAAGCGGGACCAAACAAATGGACGGACTGCTAAAAGGTCTGCTCAAATTGTCTCGTACCGGTCGTGCCGCAATTAGTATTAAAAACCTGGATATGAACGATCTTGTAGCTCGTGCAGTATCGGCTATGGAATTTCAGGCCAAGCAATCCGGAGCGACGGTTAAGGTATCTGACCTTCCGCCTTGCCGAGGTGATGAAATGCAGGTTATTCAGGTATTTTCTAACCTAATCGGCAACGCGATTAAATTTCTTGACCCATATCGACCCGGACTAATAGAGATAAGCGGCTCGATCTCAAATTTTGATTGTATTTATTGTGTACACGATAATGGAATAGGTATTCCATTAAAACACCAAGAAAAGATATATGTGATATTCCATCGTGTCGATCCCGGCAAAACTGAAGGAGAAGGCTTGGGGTTGTCTATTGTAAGACAGATACTGGGACGACTCGGCGGAACAATCCGTGTTGAATCAGAAGAGGGAAAAGGAAGCATGTTTTTTGTATCTTTGCCGAAAGCTAAGCCGGCAAAAAGAGATTTTGAAGGGGTGAAATCAAAATGAACAATGAAGTGGTAATTCTTGTGGTTGAAGATGATGAAGGTCACGCTGAGCTTATAAGGAGAAATCTTTCGCGTGCCGGGATCGTTAACAAAATAATCAATTTTAGAGACGGAGAGGAAATACTAAATTATCTTCTTATGCGTGGTAACGGACCTCATCGCACCAAGTGCACGCCCCATGTGCTTCTTCTTGATATAAGAATGCCCAAGATAGACGGAACCGAAGTTCTAAAAATCGTCAAGTCCGATCCTGACCTACAAAAAATGCCCGTTATTATGATTACAACCACTGACGATCCTATTGAAATTGACTATTGTCATAAACTCGGCTGCAACAGCTATATAACAAAACCGGTAGAATATGATGCTTTTGTAAATGCCGTAAGACAATTGGGATTGTTTTTGAGTATCGTAGAAGTTCCTAAAATAGACAAATGCAAATGAAAAAATTATTAACTTGTATAATCATGTTACTTGTCGGCAATCAACTCTGCGGATGTTATATGTATCGCGAGCAAGCCAAGGCTTTAGTTCCCAACATAGATCTTGACCAAACCCTTGAAATCGCAGAGCTGGAACTTAAAGAAAATAAAATGAGTTCTGTTTTAACTTACTGGGCGATAAGAGATCAGGTTTTTACCGTAGAACAGGCAAAAAAGGCGAGTCGCTTATATTTTAAATATATCAAGAAAGTTGACTCCGAAGATCACAAGGCACGCGGATTTTCCGTTTGGCATTTTACCTGGGCCGTATCCAATATCTATCGACTTGGAGATGCTGCTGTAAAAGAAGTAATGAACAACGCCCGACAAGATGCCGCAGTTAGAGTAAAGAAGCTAAGAAAACGAGCTGCCCAAAGGCACTTTCACGGCGAAAAAATGCTTATGGGTGATGCCCATTTTTTAGGTCACAGATATGCAAAAAAACACCTTGTGGTACCGGGCAATCCCCAATACCTTCAGTCTATAGATGACTACCTTGAAAGAATAAATGAAGAAGACTGATATCGTCTCCATGAAAAACATTTTTTTGTTGCCGACAACAGTTTATGTTGATTTATAACATAGACATGAAAAGCTTATTACATATTCTCATAATATCGATTGTATTCGTAACAGCAACATCTTGCAAACGCCAGGAACTATGTGCAAACGGAACCTGTACCTGTGAAAGAGGTGCACAATGCGACATATTCTGTGATGCGCCTCCATGTAATGTGATATGCAGAGACAAAGGAACCTACTGTGATGCAGAATGCGGAAACGGAGATTGTATTTGTCAAAAAGGAGCAGAATGCGCTTTTGATTGTCATAGTCCGCCGTGCCATGTTGATTGCCAAGGTAATGATTGGTGCTCGGGAGTATGCGCAAACGGAAATTGCAATTGTTCTTCGGGCAGCACATGTGTATTTGATTGTCTTTCAGGTCCCTGTCACATCAACTGCAAAGGAGACAACCCTCAATGTGACGGTG
>CAYWLQ010000020.1:0-45650 GCA_964458775.1 uncultured Myxococcales bacterium
TATAACTAGGTTTCCTTAAACGAATGAGCTCGATTCTTAAGCGAATGCCATTGGGTACACCTTACCCCCCGTACACCCAATGGCATTCGCTTGAGCCCACCCCCCGTACACCTTACCCCTCGTGTGGATCATGCCGAAATGATTGGTAATTGACTACGAAGCTCTCTAGGTCAGTTAGGACCGCAGGTTGAACTGTTTTATGACTTTATTTTTGAGGTTTGACTGCTTTACTCCCAATCGCCGCTTTTAAATCCCAATTGCTTGGCGTTTTCCACGACCGCTCGTTCTATATTATCTGATGCGCCTCGGGGAAACTCGGCGTCTATTTCTATCGTAACTTTTACAGACGCTTCGGGGTCTGAGACCAATAGATTTATTACTTCTTCTGCGATAGTTATCATTTTCATTTTGGCTGCGGCCGCGTTGATTTCTACTGCTCCAAAAAAGTGAGTTTTGGCTTTTTTTGCAGTCTTGTTTATGTTGTCAAAAGATAAAGTATCGGCTTTGTTTTCTTCTATAAAAGAAGCCTCTTCAATATTTGTTTTGTCAGCCAAATCTTTCGGTATCAGAACAGATTTTCCATCTCCTAGTTTATTGTAAATATTTTTTTGTGTTTCCTCTTTTTTTAACTTCTCATCAAAATCCGTAGCCGCAGCAGGTTCGATTAAAAGAAGAGTGTCGTCCAACTGAACCGGAGATATTCCGAATTTAAAGCCCATATATCCGCTGCTGTCTTCTCCTACCGCAGTTCCAAAAAACTCTTTTGCACCGCCGCCCTGTAGAATTGCCTTTTCTAAAACCGTACGAGACTTTAAACGCGGAAGGTATAAATATTTCTGCATGTCCTCCCAAACGGCAACTCCGCGCACTGTCTTGCGGTCTTGTTTCCAATACAACTCTTGCAAAATATTTTTAAGATGAACCGGTGACCATGCGGTAATTACCAATTCGTTTTCTGTGCAAACGCGGTCAAGTTCTGTCGCAAAAGAGGGTCCGGTTGTATTGACGGGATAGGTTTCCACAGCAATTTCGCGTTCAGAAGATGAATGCATACAAGGGCAAAGCAGCCATTTAAAGCAATCGCGTACCGAACGCAAGGCAACAGCCTCCGCAGTCTCGGTTTCCTTTTTTGCCTGTTCTTCCTGCAAACGATCAATATTCAATCTGTGAGCTGCTACATCGTCGACTATGGATTTCCAAGCAAGCGCGGTGCGCACACTGTCGGTCATGCGCCCCAAAGTTGAAGAATCCGGCGCCGCAAATATTAGTCTATTGCCTTTGAAACGCGGTTTGGTGCCGTTCTTCTGTACATATTCCTTTACGGCTTCGATACCCTGCGGAACAGGATTGTTTTTGCCGAAGGTTTGGCTGACGTCCAAAATAACAAGTCTCAGTAAAGAGTCGTCCGGAATATCGGCATGAGCCGTAAAAATGTGTACTGCATCAAACAGGGTATCGCCGACGGCAATTTTTGACAAAAGAGAGTAGATTTTCTTTCTTACTTCGCTTCTTTCATCGAATCGGCCTTTTCGATCCTCCATTTCCCGACGAAGATTAGCTCTAGTGTCAAACCAAAACCGTGTGGATGAATCAGCTTTGTCGCCCGAGGAATTGAGGTAGTGAAGTTTGTCGGCCAATCGGTTGAGCGCATCGTCAAACAACGAAGAGGTTTGCCCCGGTTGCATGCAGCCTAAAAGTATTCGAGCTCGGTCTATGCCTCGATTTACCTTTGTCGTAGCCACCGACGATGGTGCAGTACCGAGAAAAACAGTCCTTCCGACACGCTTGGCCGCATTCAACGCCCCGAAGCGCGACTCCTTGGTGTCCAATTCGCTTGCCTCTGCTCGCTCACCGTCGATGTCTTTTTCTATTACAGGATCCCAGCCCGGACCCAAGTAATAGGTAAGCTCGTTGCGAGAGTGTCCGTCATATAACGGAATAGCTCCGGGTGTTATCATTAGGTCTTTGTTGTCATCTTTCCATAACCGAAAGATAACGCGGGCCATTAATTTAAGAACGCCGCGAGTGCGTTGAAAAGCTTCGAGAGTTGTCCAGTCTTCATACAGGCGATCAAAAACCTCCGGATGAAATGGATAGGCTCGGCTCAGGCGTTCGGTATAGCGAGATTCGTGAGTTTCTGAGGGCATTTTAACGCCTTCATTGCGATAGAGATCGGCAAAAGCACGACATACCTCATCCCGAGCACCAAGATCGCTTATCGGTTCGAATAGTCTGCGGCGAACAATCTCAAAGGCCTCTTCGGATGCCACCGGCTTCCAAAGCGCCTGAATGCGGCCGAACGTCTTTTCGAGCGCCTTGAGTGCTGCAACACCCTGTTTGTCTCCGGCTTCAATTTCTGATTCCGGCAACGAAGCCAGCACAACAGCATTGGGAACGAGTTTGGCCGCTTCGGTAAGCGCCTGGGCAAATGAAATATTGGCGTTGTAACTGCCGCCGCTGAGATTCATTCCTTCACCGAATTGTCGAACATAAGCTACCAGCTCGTCGATGAGCACCACGCACGGAGCATATTCGGACAAAAGCTCACGCAGCAAATCCTTGCCAGGCGAGGTTCCGTTTTCATCGGAGAGTGCTACCTTTTCGTATGCCTCAAGACCGCCCAACTGCCAAGCCAGTTCGCCCCAAAGGGTTTTAACAGTCTGAGAATCCCTTTTCCAAGGCTGTCCCGGAGAGTGAGCTGTTCCGTCGAGTATTGCAACTTTCGCCTTGGGAATATCCATCATGCCCGACTGGTCGAGAATTGCCGGAATCCCCGGAAGATCATTAAGAGCAGTCTCGCGTGAAGCCAAATGATAAACGGCCAGCATGGTATGGGTTTTGCCGCCGCCGAACGCTGTCTGAAGTTGAATAACCGGCTCGCCGCCTTTGCCGTTTAAACGCAAGGCAACCTGCAACAAAAGCAATCGCATACCCTCAGTAATAAATGTTCGCTCAAAAAATGCAGTGGCATTCTGATACTCACGAGTCGCCTTGCCGTCGCGAACCGCAGTAATATCAGCAGCAAACTCTGACTGTTGAAAAGTTCCTTCCAGCACATCAGCATGGGGAGATGCAACTTCGCGCCAGGGTTTCATTTTTCACCTCCTATTGTTGTGGTGCCCACGATGCGGACCAGTGTTTCCAGTTTGTTGAAGTGTTCATAACCGTAACTCTGGGATCAACAGCTTTTAATAGCTTTTTAAGTTTTTGTCTGACATCTGCGGGATCTACAGCATACGGAAAAAGTTTTGATTGCCGTTCGGATTGTTGCAGATGAAGTACCACACGAATTTGTTTTGCTTTAATTGCTCTGCGGGCAAACTCCTGTTCATTGTCAACAGCATTGACCGATGCGGCAAAAATTCCGGCAAGGGTATCCAGCGTTTTTTGGGCTACCTCCGAAGATAACGGTCCTTTTCCCTTATCGCGTCTGTGAGTACTATAATCTTTGACTTCAATCATCCACAAAATTTTGTCATCCTGAGGCATAGCAAGAATATCTACACCTTTGTTACCTCTACCTCCGCAGTTTAGAAATTGATTTCGATAAAATGCCCAGTCATCATATTTGGCAACCGACCATCCGGCATTGAATTTATATTTTAAGTTTCCTTCGCGAATAGAGGTCATTCTTCCTCCGTTTCGAGATAGCGATCCGATTGAGCGAGACTCTCTTCGAGAGCTGCAATGTCTCCTGAATCCTCTATGCTGTCTCCTTGTTTTGTAATTACGCCGGCGGAGTCTGAATGCAAACCGATATATCTTGTACCCGGTCTGTTTTCTGCTTCACGTTTAGCTAACTCAATTTCCAATTCTCTCATTAAAAACAAACTGTGGGTAGCAATAAAAACCTGTACTCCGGCCTTAGCCATTTCTATTAAAAGCGGAGCAATCTTTCGCACAAGACGGGCATTGAGATTTGCTTCCGGTTCGTCCCAAAACAAATAGCCTTTGTCATCAATGCTGCCGTTTGCTATGAGTCTCGCAACCATTGACAGCTTGCGAAAACCTTCGGCTACCAGGTCTGCTTCGATTTTTGCATTGGGTTCGTGCATCTGAAGATAAAACCGGTCTCCTTCTAACAGGGCTTTGCACCCTAACGCTTTTTCCAGAGGTTCAAGCAGGGCGGCTATCTCCTGTTTTTTGGGACCTCTTGCAACCGGCGCGCCTAAAAACAAGCATGTATCCCTCCACGTTTCGTCAAAAGGAATTGCCTGCGTTTCGTACAAACTAACAAAGCCGGGATATACTGATAGCAGCTCACGAGTAGGAAAGAATATCGGCGGTTCAGACAGCCATTTAGAAGGAGATTCTTCTGCAACAACGGAGCTGTCGCTCTTTCTGCTAAAGGAAAATTTTAGGGTTCCTGCTTCAAGAAAATCCGCTGTTATTTCCGTTCGTCTGTTTCCCGGAAATCGACTGGTCAAACGTCCCAGTTTGCCTTGGTCTGGACGAAAAACTGCGGCAATTTTATTGCCGAGAGAATTGGAAATCCACTTTTTAGTAGGTTGTTCAGGAGCTTGGTTGTTGGGCCCCGGAGTCATGGTTGATGCAATGGAATATGCCAACTTAATAAGGTGACTTTTGCCGCTGCCGTTTTCTCCGTGAATAATATTGAGAGCTTTAAACTTAAGGTCGGCATTTGAAAACAGCGTGAAATCGACTATCTTTAGCCTGTTTATCATTTTTCACCTCCAAGATTAAGATCGAGTTGCGCTTGCCGTTCGAATACTTTAACGGCTTCGGCCTCGATTGCAGACCACGAGGTCACAAGTTCGTTGTAGGCACGGGCGTCTTCGGCCATGCCGCGACGCTCGCATAGAGTGTAAAGGCGATATGCCAGTTGGCGAACCGCCTCGGTTTTATCCTTTATTGAGCCCAGAAGCTTTCCGGCAGCAGTCTCGCCTTCTTTTTTTAGAACATTAATAAGCCTATGAAGAGCCTCCCAAACCGGCATGCGCGGGTTCTTGGCAGGATCACGATTGTCCGGATAGTCGGCCCATTTGAGAAGCCTAACCTTGCCCCCGCCGCTAAAGAGAACGCCGGCCTCGACAATACCGGTCAAACCGGTGGCTTTGGCACGAGCCAAAACATCAGCCTCGCCGAATAAACCTTCACTCCAGCCGTACTGCTCAAACCATCGCAGGCAAAACTGGGTGTCGGAGTCAAAATCATCCTCGGCAAAAAAACGATTGATAAGCTGCAAGGCGGTTTTTACAGTCATAGGAGTGCCGTCGGCCTCCAAAACAGCGGAGTATTTAGAAAACACCGCCATACCCGGCCCGATAACCGCCTGAGACAAATCCACCGGAGCCACCGGAGAAATATCATTACCGGCCCCCATGGTCATCTCGTCAAGAGCCTCGGGAAGAACCGCATTGAGCTCGCGAATAAACCGCCTGCGAGAAATAGAAGGAGCATCATCAGAACGCCTGCGGCAAACAAGAACAATGCTGGAGGCAAGGGCGTTGGTGCCCGAACCGATCATGCGATTGCCCAGTTCCGTACGCATGGGCCAGGTGCCGCTGAGGCCGAAACCCGCCTGCAATACGGCTTCGAGAAAGGTTTCCCAACCTGTGGACGATGTGCCGTGATCCCCCTTGGTTTCAGACTGTTTAAAAGCGTAATAAATGGTTACCGGAGCAGCCGGATGAGAAAGCTCGGCCAAACGGCGCATAGCCTGAGTCATACCGTTGAGAAAAAATTTCTCGGCAGCATCCTTTCCTCCATGTCTGTAGGGAGTAGCAACCAGCTCTTCGGTTTTAGGAACTGCCATGGTTGCAAAAAGAGAAGGAAAAACAGCTTTCAAAGATCTGCGCAGCCACACGTAAAAAAAATCAGAAAGGTCGGCATAACCAATATTGTCATAATAGGGCGGGTCGGTTGAGATGAATTTTCTAAAACACAGTTCCTGGCATGCTGCATCATTCTGTTGTGCAGTACCATTGATTTTAGTATTGATAGAAGAAACGTATGAACTTTCCCATTCAATAATACTAGAAAAACTACCTGTAGAATCTGAAAACGAATTAACTTCAGCAAAATCCCATGTCATGGGAATTGCTTGTCTACCAAAGGTATTTCTCGTACTTGATCGACTGGAATCCCACGAGCATATCGTAGAACCTCTGTCTGAAAGTTTAGTTATAGCAAGAGCCAAATAGACCCCCACCGCCTCTCCGTAGGCCGTTGCTCCTTTCCCTCCATTTTCCAAACCGATCCCGTCATCGGACATGCCGGCTTTTACCGCATCCAGACGAGCGAGCTCGCGCGCTTCTCCGACTAGGTCTGAGAAGGTTGTGAGAGCTGTGAGTTGCCTGGGGGTGAAGAGGTCTCCGTAGGCGGTTAGACCGTACAAAGGCGGTGAAAACCAGCGGGGATTCTCCGGCATTTTTAAATCCGGACTCCACCCGGAAGATGCTTTTAGGGCGATTGCCTCGTGTTCTGTTGTGGGATTAAGGTATACACGAGAGCGATTGCCTTCGGCAACAATCGCCAATAGGCGCTCTCCCATACGATCTGCTTGCGCTTCTTTGTAAATGTGAGAGGGCTCAATAGCCGCACCCGAAACAAGACAGCGAAAGTTTGCACCTCTGCTTAGCTTTGTCCCCTCTGCAGCACCTTCCGGCGGGGTTCCGGTTTTTATTTCGAATTTGTATTTGTCACCTTCTATTATCGGCTTTACCCATACTTCTTTTCCCTTTTTGCTCGACAGCACAAAGCTTGACACCAGCGGTACTTCTACGTGGGAAAAGGCGGGGTTGGGGCTTTTTACTGTTCTGGCCCAGAGCCAGGCTATTACGGTCAGCTCTTGGTTTTTATAGCCTTTCAGGTCCGGGCGGTTCTTTATTGTTTCTTCGGTTACTTTTATTTTGGGATACAAATTGCCTATTCTTTTTTGCGCTTCTTCTCGCATCCACGCGCCGTAGCGCTTTACGTCTTCGGCTAAGCCCTGTGCTCCCTTCCATTTGCGGGAATAATTTTCTAGATCTTCTGCGGCTTTGGGATGAACAGGAGCATGGTTTGCAAATTTGGGCGGAATTTCTATCATTGCTTTATTGATAAGCACTGCCACCGGGTTTAGGTCTGAGGCTACGGCCTCCAAACCCAGCCTTTGAGCTTCCAGAGGAATGGAGCCGCCTCCGGCAAAGGGATCGTGCAGGCCGGGCAGTTTATCGGGGTTAAAGAGCTCTCTTGCTTGGGGATGATCTTTGTTCAGCTCGCAGGTTTCTTTCCAAGACTTGCGAATTTCGGCGCGGGCTTTTTCCAAGAGCTTTTCGTCGGTTGTATTTTCCCATTTTACAAGTTCCGAGATAAGTTCAAACAGCTGTTTGCGCTTGGCCGCCCACGAGGCTTTTAATTGACCGGGCGGCACCTCGCCCGGGTGCTCCGATTCCCATTTCCAGGATGGATCATTTACAAGTTGGGCAAAGATAACCGCCCGGGCCGCGGCCAAGGGACGTCTGGCCCACCACAAATGAAGGGTACTGGGATGCCCGTGGCGAATTGATTTTTCTCGCGCAGCTTCCTTGTTTATATCGTCCAGTGGCAGTGCAACCTCGATGAGCTTTTTGGGCGACTTTACCTGGGGATTCAAGATACCACCTCCGCACGCTGCAACAGAGCGTCGATTTTAATATTCCAAGATGACACGCCCCATCCGGGTTCTGTATCAAAGAAGTTTTTTATGTAGTAAGGACCTTCGACCGAATCGTCTTCTCCCACCAGTACCAGGGCAAGAACAAATTTGTCCGACTGGTTTAAGGCATACATTATTTCGTTGCGGGTTACCGTAACAGTATCCGCACCCTTTGCTCGCCCCTTTACCTCTATGTGCAAAGGATCGGCCGCAATGCCCTGTTCCGCCGGAGGATATGACGTTAAATCCCAGCCGCATTTTTCGGCCGACACATCTACTGTTCGGCGGCCCCTTGCTTCTTCTGTTTTGCGAACCGCCTCCATGGCCAGTTGTTCTATCCGTCTGCGAGCGGCTGCGTCAGCCGAAACCTGCGCACTGCTTTTTTTGTCGCCTTGCCCTTTGAGTTTTTTGAGCAAACCATGGGGAATAATCAGCGACCCTCCCAAAACCACCGGCGTCGCAGGATAAACATGCATCATAGCATTGAGTTCTTTTTTTCGGTTTTCAAGACGCTCTTCTAAATCCTGAACAGTGCGACGAGCCTTTTCGAGTCTCATGGGCACATCTTTGCCGGTGCGGTCGCCGTCTCTAAGCTTAATCCAAATATCGGTATGATAATCAATTTCTTTGGTCAGCCTCTCATGAACCGCTGTAAGCGTTTTTTTGACTTGAGCAATGCGCCTTGCTTTAACTTCTTCGAGATGCTCCGGCACCAGTGAATATGCAGCAAAAGCAACGGCTTTTTTTTCTGTATCAACGCTAATCCAAGGCTCGTCTAGCAAAGATGCAATAAAAGGCCGGTCCTCTGAAGCAAGGGGAGCAAGATCCAGATGAGGCGCCCATCCGGCAAAATTTACTCTGCCGTCTGAAAATACCCGAACAAACTGCAATCGTTTTGACAATACGTTGTTGTCTCCGCATAAAATTTCGTGCGTTAGAAGAAACAAAAGACTTGCCTCTTCGCCCTCGTCGGTCGGATCTACCAAGACGGTTCCCTGCCTAAGAAGGTTGGCGTGTTTTTCTAAAATAATATCAGATACTGCCTTCATCAACGGGTGACCGGGATGCAACAGAACTGCCATTGCGGCACCAGGCTTGTCGACCAAACGCACGGCTTCTTTTGTAAAGCAAACCCGTTCGTAGCGGCTGACCACCGGGGATGATGCTCTCTTTTTTGCGGAAAGGCTGCGGTCTCGTTCGCGAATAGCGGCCGGAACATGGTTAATTTCAAAGCGGTCGGCCTCGCGAGAATGAATTGTGCCTTTTAAAAAATCAAAGGCCCTAAGAAAGTATGATTTGACAAAAAACGGCTGAAGACGCCTGGCCTCTGCCTTTTCCATTTCTTCCTTTACGGCAAACAGCCTTTCGATGCTCATGGTTTCTTGCGCCAGTGCGTTGCGATCGAGAATTTTCTTTAAATGTTCGCGATCCAATGCTCCTTCCAGACGAGTATGAATATAAGCCCTGACATCCGGTTGATCTCCGTATCTGATAGCGTCGATGAGAAGATCGCGCAGGCTGTTGCCCTCGAAAAGGTCTCCCAAAATATCGAAAACCCTTCCCTGCATGGCCTCGCTTTCTATCTGCAGCTTTTCGAGCAAGCGATAATAAACATTACCCTCCCTGGTTTCCCCTGCTACCAGATTCCACAAGTGACATACCTCTGTTTGGCCTATTCGGTGAATTCGGCCGAATCGCTGCTCCAAGCGATTTGGATTCCACGGCAGATCATAGTTCACCATGAGGTTGGCGCTCTGAAGATTAACTCCCTCTCCCGCCGCGTCGGTTGCTATCAGCACCCTAACCTCCGGATCAGCTCTAAACATTTCTTGTATTCTTCGGCGCTCATCGCGTTGTACGCCGCCGTGAATGGCGACAACGGCATTTGGATTGCCCACAACCCCAATAATTTTATTTTTAAGATAGTTAAGCGTGTCGCGGTGCTCAGAAAAAATAATCAGTTTGCGCATACGCCCGTCGGAATTTCGCATGCCGGGGTTGTTTTGCAAAATCAGAGACAGCTCTTCCCATTTTTTGTCTTTTTCTGAATTTAAAAGATTGCGTGCTTTCTGCATGAGAGCCTGCAATACAAGTATTTCGCCCTCCAGTTCCCCTGTTGTTGTAGAAGCCGATGCATCATCTACCAAAAGCTCTTCGAGGTCTTCCTGTTCTAACGCATTAAGATCGTCATCTTCTTCGTCTATTCCATCCCAAACATCTTCCGCCGGTCTTGAAGGACGCCTGCCTATTTTTATATCTTGAAGACGCTGTTCGAGACGCTCGTGACGACGTTTTAAAGATTGATAAATAGCTTCCGGACTGGAGGCCAGCCTGCGCTGTAATGTAGTAAGGGCAAAACCCACCGAACCTTTGCGTCTGCCGTCCAGCGCATCGGCTTTTCCCATTTCGGTTTTTACATAATTGGTAACGTTCTCGTACAAATCGGATTCCAAATCCGACAACTTGTAATTCACGGTATGGGCATATCGTTGCGGAAAAAGAGGACACCCGTCAAAGCGAAGCAGCTCTTCTTTTACCATTCGGCGCATCAGGTCCGAAACATCCGCTTTGTGAACACCGTCGCGAAACTTTCCGAAAAAGCGATCGGCGTCGATCAGGGAAAGAAAGAGCTGAAAATCTTCTTCCTTGCCGTTGTGAGGAGTGGCTGTCATAAGAAGCAGGTTTCGCGTAACTAAACCCAATCGCCGAGCCAAAATAAAACGTTTGGTTTCCTTTGTTTTGTCTTTTCCTAAAAAATGCGCCGAGAGTTTATGCGCCTCGTCAAAAATAACCAGGTCCCAATCGACGGCACATGCCTTGTCCTGTAAATTTTCATCTCGGGAAAGCTGATCAAGTCTTGCGATGATATGCTCAGCATCATCAAAAGGATTACCGCTGGGAGTGCTCGATTCAAGATCTCGAGAAAACACTTTGAACTCAAGACCGAACTTTTCAAACAATTCGTCACGCCACTGTTCCGTTAAACTGCCGGGAGCAACCACAAGAACGCGATTGGCGTCAGCTCGCATAATAAGCTCTCGAATATAGAGACCTGCCATAATGGTCTTGCCGGCACCGGGATCGTCTGCGAGCACAAAACGAAGCGGCTGTCTGGGAAGCATAGATTCGTAAACAGCGGTAATCTGATGAGGCAGAGGTTCGACGTTAGAAGTATGAACGGCAGTCATGGGATCAAAAAGAAAAGCCAAATCAATGCGTTTGGCCTCCACAGTAAGTTTAAAAGCCTCACCGTCGCCGTCAAAAGCCCACGGTCGAGATACAGTTGCAACACGTATGTCGTTCTCATTACCGCGGGTAATCAACCGTTCCCTGATGGTTCCGTCTGGAAGTTTGTAATAAACCTGAAGTGAGTTATCGCCTATAGGAGTAACAGCAAAAACCGTAACCACAAGACCCGGCTCAAACCCCTCAACATTCATACCGGCTTTTATTTCTTCGAGTTCAATCATATCGCCGTTCGTTTTTTACAAAAGATTTCTTTGTCTTACCAAAATCAAACAAAGTGTTCGAAATTAAGTTCACAAAACATTAATAAAAATCAGAAAAGCAATCTCTGCTCTAACCCCAATTCGAATAAAGCCTTTAGGATGCCTTTTTCATCCATTTGATATACTGTACTCGTGTTCGGTATTCAATTCAAAGAAACCGCCGTCAATCAAGATAAGAGATTTATTCTAGAAACAATATTGGTAATTTAAAATCATATTCAAAAAACGATGTTGTTTTTCGTCTTCGAAACAACGATTGAGACATAATATGCAATAATTACGTAATCATACTTCAGTCAGGCTATACCGAATCACTGAAGACAGTTCATTTTATTTATAATTGGGATCATCCCGCGTCATCCATTTCCGCAGTCCAGTCGAGCAGCTTTTGGCGCAGTTCTTCTTTGGACGGCAGATAAAGCTGATATTCCGAGGCGTAGATGTTGCTGTTTTCCGGCAGGGTCAATTCGACAAGGGCGTCGTTTTTTCGGTGACAAAGCACGATTCCAATTGTCGGTAATTCGTCCTCGGTTTTCACATGCCGGTCAAAATAGTTCACGTACATCTGCATCTGGCCCAAGTCCTGATGGGTCAGCTTGTCGCGTTTCAAATCAATGAGCACATAGGACCGCAACAGCCGATTGTAAAAGACCAAGTCCACGTAAAAGTGATCGTTGTCAAAGGTGAACCGTTTCTGCCTGGCTTCGAACAAGAAGCCCTTGCCCAGCTCCAAAAGAAAGTTCTCCAGTTTGTCGATAATGGCGGATTCCAGCTCGCTTTCAGTATAAGAGGAACGCTCGTCCAATTCGAGAAACTCCAACACATAGGGGTTCTTGACAATGTCGGCGGCCTTTTCGACGATCAAGCCATGTGTGGCAAGCTTGCGGATCTCGTCTCGATCGCGGCTGAGCGCTAATCGCTGATAAAGAGAACCTGCGATTTGGTGCCTCAGCTCCTTGACGCCCCAGTTGTTGGCGGCTGTTTCGATTTCATAGAAATGCCTTTCATTGGGATCGGAGATGCCGAAGAGCTCCACATACTGTGACCAGCTGAGGGTGAATTTAGAAAGCAAAATTCGAGGAAAATATTCCGCAGAAAGCGTCCGCGAAATTGTGGATAGGTTTTGGGAACCAGCTGTATTTACAGGTAATAATAGAAGTTTGTCAGATTCCGCAGAAAGCGTCTGCGAAATTTCCCGGTAAAGGGTATAGAACTTGCGAAAAAGTTCCAGATTGCGGGAGGAGAATCCCTTTCCGATGTTTTTGGTAAGCGCCTCGGAGAGGCGAGGGATCAGGGTGTCGCCATAGCCGGCACGGTCCGCGCCGTGTTGCTCGAACTCGACGATATGTCGGCCGAGAAGCCAGTTGCGAACCACCATGGAGGTATCCGCGGATCGCGCCGCCAGCATCTTGGCCTGCTCGTGGGTGTTCCGACAAAGCGCCACCAGCTCTTCGAACATGAATTCAGTCATACCTGTTCTCCATTGCCCAAATTTCCCCGCCCATCAAATTTCCCCGCCCAAATTTCCCCGCCCAAATTTCCCCGCCCGTAAATTTCCCCGCTGGATCAAAAAGAAAAGCCAAATCAATGCGTTTGGCCTCCACAGCAAGTTTAAAAGCCTCACCGTCGCCGTCAAAAGCCCACGGTCGAGATACAGTTGCAACACGTATGTCGTTCTCATTACCGCGGGTAATCAACCGTTCCCTGATGGTTCCGTCTGGAAGTTTGTAATAAACCTGAAGTGAGTTATCGCCTATAGGAGTAACAGCAAAAACCGTAACCACAAGACCCGGCTCAAACCCCTCAACATTCATACCGGCTTTTATTTCTTCGAGTTCAATCATATCGCCGTTCGTTTTTTACAAAAGATTTCTTTGTCTTACCAAAATCAAACAAAGTGTTCGAAATTAAGTTCACAAAACATTAATAAAAATCAGAAAAGCAATCTCTGCTCTAACCCCAATTCGAATAAAGCCTTTAGGATGCCTTTTTCATCCATTTGATATACTGTACTCGTGTTCGGTATTCAATTCAAAGAAACCGCCGTTAATCAAGACAACAGATCCACTCCCAAAACAATGCCGTTAACTCAAAACCTTGTACCGAGAATAATGTTGTCTTCGTGGCTTCGAAATAACAGCAGAAACCGAAAATTCAATTATTACATATTGATCCGTTTGGTGGGTACCTGTCCACTGCACGTCAGCACGTACTATATTTTATGGCGCGCAGATGTGGCTTATCCCACTACAAAATCTTTACTACGTGATCTGATAAGTTTTTCAAACATATGACAATATATCAATTTAGAAAAAAATCATATATGCTCTCAGAGTGACAGACAAAGAGAACCTACAGTGAAAATAAGAAGATTAAGTTTTTTTGCGATTTTCGGGCTTGCGATTTTTACAATAGCGGTAGCTATACTTTTTTCATTTTCCATTTTCGATGCTATAGACTGGAAAAAACAACTGGACCTCTCAATAGTCAATCCTAGTTATTATGAGACAGACCTAACCAAGTTAAAAACAGTTACCGACTTTACTGTTAAGGATAGAAAACAAAAACCTGTTAGATTATCTGATTTTTCGTCTGTGGATATTTTGGTCATTAACATTTGGTCAACCGGTTGTCCTGCTTGTGAACGAGAGATGCCCTCTTTGATGGAAATGGACAGACGTTTTGAAAATTCTACAAAATTAGCTTTGCTTACGATAACAATAGATGAAAAATGGGATGACGTAGCCCATCTCTTAAATCACAATCAGCAACTCAGAGTGTTTTTTGATCCGCAACAAAAAGTTACTAAGGATATTTTGGGTACTGAACGTTATCCTGAAACCTTTGTTCTTGATAAAGAACGGAGGATAAGAGCGCGCTTTGACGGAGAACGTGAGTGGCATTCCTCTGCTATGATGAAGTTCTTGCTTTCTTTGGGGAGTAACTAACTTAAGTTCTGTTGGTGAACTCTCGTAAATCTTAAGTCAGCATTTCATTTTCAAAGTCAAATAATCGACTTGGAAGAATGGGTGACGGCTTTCTTGTAACGATAATCCAAAGTTGATGAGCTCCTCTAGTGGCACCTACATGTAAGAGATGTCTGGATTCTTCATCGTCCGGATATGTATCTTTGTTAACATCTACCAAAACCACATAGTCAAACTCCAATCCTTTGACTTGTTTTATTTCGGTTACTTCGACTCCCGGAGTAAACGAAAAATCTTGCTCTAACACCAGCGAAAGCCTTGGTACCTCAGCTTTCTTTAAACCCTCATAATAAACTCGAGCTTGATTAGGATGTCTGGCTATCACAGCAATATTGGCCATCGGTTCACGTCGAGAAAGGTCCCTAAGAGCTTCTCCCAAAAAACCGACAGATTGACCTGGATCAGAAAAAATATGAAGCTCAACCGGTGCCCCATGTCTCAAAGCTTTTGACTCTTCTTCCGCCATGGGCCCCAAAACCTCCCGAGACAACTGCATTATTTCAATAGTAGATCTGTATGCCACTTGTAAAGAAACGATGTGGCTGTCCCTTTCACCTAAATCTGCCAACAGCTCTTCCCAAGAAACAAATCCTGATAACCTATCTACTTTTTGAGCAGCGTCACCGGCCAGAGTTACAGGACGTCCCGGAGGTATGGTATTCATAAGTACTGCTGCTTCCAAGTGACTGAAATCTTGAACTTCATCCATCATTATATGATCATAGACCAAACGACCTCCAAGACCTTTCAACCATCCTCTTTTTAGTTGGTACAAACGAAGAAAAATCGCTTCGTCCTCTTGATCAATAACTGCCGGCTCACCATCCTCAGATTCTTCGGTCAATCCGGAATACAACCCCACACACCATTGATGAATCTCATCCAATTCGTTATCTGTAAACTCCGTGGGAGCATAGAATTCGGCAAAATCTTTTAGAACTGATCTATCAGTAAAAATATCAGCCCATTCTCCCAATATATCAGAGGTTTTTTCTTCCATTTTTAGAAGAGGCGATTCCATTGACAAAACAGTTCTCATGTTAAGAGGTCCTGGTGTATCCCCTTTAATTGCAGCCTGTCCTCTAAGCCACTTCAAAAGCGTTTGCCTTCTGACTTCCAAAGGATACAAGTCGGTAAGTTTAAGAACTTTCTGTACTCGCTGTTCATCCGGTGTTCCTGATGCCGCTTTTTTTAGATGCAAAGTCATCTCTTCTGCTCTTCTGTCTATAAAATCATCTAAGATACGCAACATTGCAGGGTGTCTTTTAAATCTTGAAACAGAATGCGGAGTATCAAGACTGTACCTTTTAGGAAGAGACGGAATATGTCTTATCCTTTGGTTCCTTGCCCAGTGTGCAAAGGTCATAACGTTAACCCCCTCAACACCTAATGCAGGAAGAACTTGAGAAATATATGATGCTAATGCTTGATTTAGTACAACCACAAGCATTCGATTAGGTCGGAATTGTTGCGGAGCTGAGAAAGACAAATATGCAATGCGATGCAAGCCGACTGTTGTTTTTCCGGAGCCGGCACCTCCCCTAACTACTAATAATTGTGTTGTCGGAGAAGAAATTAATTCGAACTGTTCTTTGTCGAGAAGAGCTGCAATTTCAGGAAGATGCTTGTCCTGACGATCTATTCCCTCAGCATCAACGCCTAACACTCCTCGACTTTTTCTTAACCCTTCAGGCCTTATTGCAGTTCCCTGTCCGCCTGAAAGACGAATTCCTGAGGGATCCAGTTCTTGCCAACCGTTGCTCTTTTTTACATAAATATTCTCTGAATCCGCTACACGTCTAAGCGTTTTATCAACTATTGTAACAGATCTTCTCGATTCAATTCTACCTTTGCGAATTTTTCCGCCGAACTCTTCTTCGTATTCATCTCCTTCATCATAAGTGTAATACATGCGACTGACCGGAGCATTTCGCCAATCAACAATTCGTATTCCGTCCTCTGGTGCTAAATAGGTATGTTTTCCCACAAGCACATCACGAACAGTCCCTTCCTCAGCCATTCTGAGATGTCCAAAATATGGACACGCAGGTTCTACAGGAATGTCTTCGCCAAGTCCTCGCTGTGCAGCAATAGATTGAAGACGAGTCATTTGCTCAACCAATGGAGGCAAATCTTCGGGTTTTGCCTCACCGATAGCGTCGCGAAGCTCAATCAGTTCTCTGTCATAATCCGCTCCTGTATATCCTTTGGAAGATCTGCCCAAAATATGAGCGTGAACAGCATCAAGCATTTCTTGTTCTTCTTTTACAGCAATAGGTATATCTGCCGTTTTCTTATCATCATCAACCACTCAACTCGCTCCTTTGCGATCAAAAGAGATATTTATATCACAAGAGATACAAATTGCACTCAGCTTTCGAAAGGTAACTTTAATAGAAAACTTATTTTGACAAATGATTATTTTTTATTGAGCTTTCAAATAAAAACTATGCTTGTTACAGAGAACGTGAAAAGATGCTGTATTAATAGTATACTTATTTGGATTGGAGAAATGTGATGAGACAACGTACCATATCTGTTATAGTAGTTGCAACAATTGCAATGGCAGTATCCATTGCCTCGTCTGATGAAATAACAACAGGAGTAGCAAAGATATCATCAAAGCCCACGGGTGCCAGTGTATATATTGACGGAAACGAGTTGGGTAAAACACCTGTTTTTGTAGAATTAAAACCTGGAAAATATCAAATGATGGTTTCCATGGCAGGTTATCCGCCAAAGACTGAAACAGTAATTATAAATTCGGGAAAAGTATCTAATTCGCATATTTTCTTAAGAAAAGAAGTGAAAAAAGGCAAGCCGGCTATTCGTGTTCATAATACTGATCCGGGCGGTCCTGACTCAGGTCCGGGCACTGTCAATGTAGCGACTGATCCTCCAGGGTTTAAAATTTTTATGGATACAGAAGAAGTTCCAAAACAGACTCCTGTTTCCTTTGATATCTCTGCAGGCCCCTATACCTTAACCGTAGTTAAGAACGGTCAAATCTATCTCAAAAAAACGGTTTTTGTAAGAGCCGGAAGAACTATGGATTTAGATCTGCAGATCAAAAATCAAAGAAAAATAGACGAAACCGATCCTTGGCGATAGTGCGATCGTGTTTATTGAGAAATATCTCAAACATCTAAATCAATGCACAACATATCACAGTATCTTTTGTTGGGTTATTAGTGGAAAAGCAATTCTTTCTACAAGTCAATCGTCATCATCCTCATCATAATCATCATTGTCACCATAGTTATCATCCTCGTCATCATCTATAGTACCGTCTGACAGAACTGTTCTTAAATTTCTTGAATCATCAACAGCTCTATCAGTATCAAATACAACCGTTGCATTTTCAAATGAACGAATAGTCTTGGCTATTTGCTCCAAATCATAGATTCCCATTCTAGATCCCATTACAGAGAAAGGACCAAGTCGCAAATAGCATGATTGTCCGTTCGGCGGCTGATCACGTAAAGGATCTACTGCGAGTATTGCATTCATTTCTAACGCAAACGAAGCTGCTGCTTCACTCTCCCAGGGACCGCTCGGCTGCCATACAAGTTGCTTTGAACCCAAATCCACATTTTCAAAAAAACTGAGAAGAGCTTCGCGTCTTGGTTTTGCAGGTGTAAAACTTGAAGGTGTTATCAAAACCACTGTATCTGCGTTAACCGAATCTGCATACTTTATTGCTTTGTTAAGAAGCTGTCTGTTTTCTTCTGTGTTTTGGAACTCACCATAATTGGATATTTCACCTACAAGTTTAGCATTGGAAGCCGGCTGCAAAAACAAGTGTTTGGGAAGTTGAACACTAAAGAAAACATTGGCAGGAGTTTCAGATCTCAACTTTTTCCCTGATTGGCTTTTGGGCGGATTATTAAAAGAATCCTGCAATTCAATTACATCCACACAACTAAATAAATATTTCTTACTCACAGGAAACCCGACGGTTCCCACTCTTATAGATTTTTGATCCAAAGTAACCCCATATTAGCGGCAAAATCCGCCTGTAGTACGCTCCTCTAAATAACAGAGGCAATTTGCTAATAGGCATTTTTCAGCACTATATCTGTTCTGACAATGTCGATATTTATTATACTTCGTCAACCTATTGTTTGAGAGTTGACTGATAACTTGAGCATTTTACTCATTTTTCAAAAATCATTTGTCTTTTCAAACAAAAGATTCGTTAAAAAACATATTCTTGAAAATGCTTTTACTATAATGTATGGTGCGCCCGGTCAGGAGGTATGACATGGCCCGTGTTACAGTAGAAGATTGTTTAGAAAGAATACCCAGTCGATTTGCATTGGTAATTGTTGCAGCAAGAAGAACTAGACAATTACTAAAAGGTTCAGACCCTTGTGTTAGAAGCAGAAATCGTGAGGCTGTAACAGCACTTCGCGAAATTTCTACCGGAGCTGTGTATATCGAGGAAAACATTGCAGAAATTCTCGAACAACATGTTGAACAGGGAAGTAGACATCTCTAAATATTTCTGTTTTTTTTAATAATCTGTACACTATGACTTAGAACCGGTTTTAAGATCAGACCAACCTAAACCCTCAAGAATTGCGCATACTGCTCCCCACACACTTGAAGATGCAAAATCCACAAAGTGACAGAAAAACGCAAAACTAAACGCTGTATCTTGGTCTAATCCCATAATAATAAGCGCTTGAATGGTAAACCAGTGATAGACACCTATACCGCTAGGAGCTGACGGAACAGAAATGGCAATGCTTATGCCGGCCATCAATACAAGTGCCATAGGAAGACTAGGCTCAAGGTCAAAGGACATTAATCTCAAAATCAGAGTACCGACAGCAGCAGCCCAAATAAGAATTGACATAGCGATTGTGAACATAAGGCTTTTTATGCTTCCTATACCGCCAAACCCCGAAGAAAACCTGGCTAGAATATTCCAAATAATCTTTGTAAAACGACCGTATCTTAAAGACTCTGTTTCCCTAAGGCCAAATTTCGCAACAATTCCCAAAACAAGCAAGGTTGCTGTGAGCACAATCGCTGAGGTAAATATTCCTGTTCTGATTTCTGAAGGAAGCGGTGCCAGGTTTACAGCCATAACACCGATAAAAGCAGCCATAGTAAGATCTAATAGTCGCTCCAGAACTAACCCGCCTGCTGAAGCAGCCACACTGATACCGGATCGCTTGGCAATACCTGCTATTCTAACACCTTCGCCCATTCTTAGAGGAAGGATATTGTTCACCAAAAAACCAATACATATGTACTTGTAGGCAACACCAAGACGAACATCTCCGAGACTCTTCATCAGATGGCGAACCAAAAAAGCACGAATAACAATTACTCCAAACCAATACAAAACGACTGACAAAATCAAAGGTATTGTTCTAATGCGATTCATTCCTGAAAGCAGCTTTTGTAAATTAAAGTTGCCTTGAAAAACGAAGTACAACGCTACAGCTGAAATTACAAAACCTATCAAAGTATACAATAAACGTCGAGAAGCAATATTATTTGTTGACGTTTCACTTAAAGACTTAACCAAATTCATAACCTTTCAACTTTTATCAACCGAGACAGCTTGCCATGAACTTGATTTCCGTCCTATTCTTTTTTAATGCGTTTTTTATGGCAAAATGCAATTTTCATTCTATTTCCGGCAATGGTAACCGCCATAATCTTCTTAGCTATGATTAATATGGGTACAGCAGCAAGATTCGGTCAATGGGGAGAGAGATCTATTGCCGAAAGTACTATGATGGTAACAAATACAAAAATTGAACGTTTAGAACAGATTATCAGTTCTACAGATTCATTGTTCTTAGCAGCCATAGATCCATCGCAGCCGGACAGAGCTTGCGATAAGTGGCAGACCGCTGTCTATGATAGTAATTTGGTAAAAGCTGCCTTTATTTTAGATGAAAATAACGACCTTGCGGCCTTTTATTATAGAAATCCTTATACTCTAGAAACATCGGCTATCCGCAATCTGATACAAAAAGAAATATCTCCTTTAATTGACAAATATGACTCATTAAATCAGAACAAACATCTTCATCGACTCATTAACGGGGAATACTATCTTATAACACATCTCACAGTTCAGTACGGATTTCAGGACTACATTGCATGTCTTCTTTATGATACAAAAATAATCAAAGAATCACTTCTTCCGGAACTCCTATCTAATTTAGGCGAAGAGAGATTGGCCAATGTAGTAGACGACTACAACCAGCCGGTTTTCGGACAGTCAATCTACGGCGCCGAAGAATTTGTTGTTTCAAGAAGATTTCCATTTACTCTATACAAATGGCGTCTTCAACTGGCACCTACCGCCTCTGCATTATTCAGTGCACAAGAAAAAGAGCGAGCGAGAATGTTTTCAACTGCTCTTCTTATACCTTTAGCTTTAGCGGTTATCGTTCTTGGATTGTCGGTATTATATCTATCAGTAGTTAGAGAAAGACGGCTCAATCGCCTTAAAAGTGAATTTGTTGCCAATGTAACTCATGAATTGAAAACTCCGCTATCTCTCATAAGAATGTTTGGTGAACTTCTATATTTGGGCAAGGTGGATGATCCCAACAAAACTAAACATTACTACAACATTATTTTGCGTGAAACAGACAGACTTACTTCGTTAATAGACAATGTTCTTAATCTTGCAAGAATCGAGAGAGGAAAGAGCGGCTATAATTTTGTAGAAGTTGATATTGTGGATGCGATTGAGCAAAGCATTGAAATTACACGTCATGCATTAGAAAAAAAAGGTATTCCGCTGAGATTTGAAGTCAGCGGAAACAGAATTCCGATAAGAATTGATGATAGTGCAATCACGCTGGCTATTGTTAACCTAATAGACAATGCTGTTAAATATGCAACAGGTACAGACTTTATCGGTGTTAATATTGTATTTTCTGAGAACGTAATAAAGATTGATGTGATTGATCAGGGTATGGGCATACCCCATAACCAGTTAAAACGTATTTTTGATCGCTTTTATAGGGTACCTTCTAAAGAAACCAGTAGACAACGAGGTTCAGGTATAGGCTTAAGTTTAGTAAAACACATTATTGAAGGTCATGGAGGAACAATTGATGTATCCAGTAGTCCGAAGGTTGAAACACGTTTCTCCATAAAAATTCCTACCAGACGCCATTGACAGCAAACCGCTTTGTTTACAAAAAAGTTTATTTAAATAAACATTTTTCGATATTCTATGTTGCGAACAAAAAAGCTGTGGCTAAACTATTGCTCGTCAAATATTTAATGGGTCTGGATCCCAATTTGACATTTTGCACAATTAAAGAGTCCGATCAGTTGATGAAAAGCTTGACAGAACTTTCGGATTCCCTATATTGCAGCGGTTTCTTCTGAGGAGGTGAGGTTTTTGCTTATCATTATCCTGCACTCAACTCCCAAAGTTCAATCTGTAACACGAGTTTGTTTGGGTTCAAAACAGCTTGAGGATAAGGTTTGATTCCGGACACAAAGATCTCTGAAATACGAGAGCGAATCGACATTGCCGAAGTAATCGGCGATTATTTGACTCTGCACAAAGCGGGAGCCAATTTAAAAGGGGTTTGTCCGTTTCATGCGGATTCAGATCCTTCTTTTAATATAAACCCTTCTCGTGGATTTTTTCACTGTTTCGGATGCGGTACATCAGGTGACGTATTTGCTTTTCTTATGAAAATAGAAGGAATCGACTTTACCGATGCAGCTACTCGACTTGCAGGTAGAGCAGGCGTTGTGCTTCCTGAGATGCCCAAAAACGCAGAAGCAAAAAGTAGAGAAGAAAAAATTCTTTCTGAACAAAAACGCAGATTTTATGTTTTGGAATTCGCAACGTCATTTTTCGAGCAGGCTTTGTTTGAAGACAACGCTTTGTTAGCTCGGGAAGAACTCAAAAAAAGAGGAATATCAGAAGAGACAAGATCCCGTTTTCGTTTAGGTTATGCGCCTAATGCTTGGTCTGCACTATGTGATCATGCCTCTTTAAAGCAAATTTCTCTAAGAGATTTGGAATCTGTAGGTCTTATTGTTCCAAAGAAAAGCGGTAACGGTTTTTATGATCGTTTTAGAAATAGACTGATGTTTCCAATAACAGATTCAACCGGTCGTCCAATTGCTTTTTCAGGCAGAGCACTTTCCCAGGAAGAGGCAGACCTAGGAGCAAAATACATTAACTCACCGGAAACCCCTGAATATAAAAAGGGGAAAGTATTGTTCGGTCTTCATCAAGCACGCGTTGCATTGAGTAAATACAAAGAAGCTGTTCTTGTTGAAGGTAATTTTGATGTAATTTCTCTTTCACAGGCGGGAATAGAAAATGTTGTAGCTCCTTTAGGTACCGCTCTTACAGAAGAACAAACGCTGTTGTTAAAGCGTCGCGTTGAATCCGTAACAGTTTTGTTTGACGGAGATAGTGCGGGAAGAAAAGCTGCCGCTCGGGCGTTTCCCATTTTGGCTAAAGCCGGTCTTGCAGCTTATGGCGCATTGCTTCCGCCGGGCGAGGATCCGGATAGTTTGGTTAGAAAAGAAGGTTTAGAAACAATTCAAAAGTATTTACAAGAAAAAATGGGTCTATTTGACCAAATTATCAATGATACCGTGGCAGCATCAGACGGTAGTCTTCAAGACAAAGCCAGAAGAGTTGAGAAACTTAAGCCTTTTTTGAGCGCACTGTGTTCTTCTCTAGAAATCGATCTGTATCGAAAAAAAATCAGTGACTTATTTGGTATTGACCCCAGCGCGGTATTTAAAGCAACAGGCGGATTTATCGGCCGTTCAGAACAGTTAGCAGTTAAGGATTTGAACTCTCAAACTATTCCTGGAAGAATTGCAGAGAGAGAGCTAATGGGTCTTCTGCTTGATTGTCCTGAAATAATTCCCCGTGCATCTAAAGAAAAGGTTCTAGAATATGTTACAGAACCTGCATTTCATCGCTCTTTAGTTTGTATGATAAATTTGTACGAGAAAAAAGAGTTCGCTGTTGCTAGAATAGTTGATGCTGCAGAAGACCTTTTAGTACAGAGATGGCTGTCTGAAAGAGCTATGATTTGCTTATACAAAGATATTGACAAGGCAAACATGGCATTTGATGAAATTTTGGAGCAGTTGGCTAAAAAGCCCATTTCGGAAAAAATAAAGGAGTTGGATTACAAAATAAGAATTGCAAACGCTGAAGGTGACGATATTCGCGTCCTTGAGCTTTCAAGAAAAAAGGCGGATTTGGTTAAAAGTTCCTTTAATTCGATTAATTCGGTGTCAAAATTTGACCTGGGAACATCCTCGGTCTAGACCAAGCGAGAGGCTTTCGCATGGAGAACATTCAGGAAAAGAAAAGCATTCAACAACTAATCGAGCTCGGTAAGGCAAAAGGCTTTTTGACTTACGACGAGGTCAGCAATCTTTTATCCGAAGAACGTGTTTCTACAGATGAGATTGACAGTCTATTGGATGTGCTTTCCAACGAACACATTGAGGTCGTCGATAAAGACGGCGATGTGGGAGAAATCAATGATGATGCAGGTGTTGACGAACCGATTCCAATCGGACTGGATGCAATGTCTGAAGGTACGGACAGTCAGGATGTTGTATACCTGTCCAAAACCAGTGATCCGGTTCGTATGTATCTCAGAAAGATGGGGTCGGTATGTCTTCTTACCAGAGAAGGAGAAGTTGAAATCGCCAAACGTATTGAGCAGGGCGATCGACAAGTGCTGGAAGTGCTGTTGTCCTCAGATATTGCAATTAAGAACATCATAGGTCTTGGCAATCAACTGAAACAGGACAAAAATAAATTAAAGGATGTTGTCGACGAGGAAGATGCTTCCTCAGGCGATTCAGAGGATGATCCTGACGAAGAAGATGACATTGACGATTTGGACGATGATGACGATGATGATGACGATAAGGATATGGAAGATGAAGAACCCATATTCGACGAATTCGATGATGAAGAAAACAAAATTAGCCAGGAAGAGGCAGATCGACGTTTTCTTGAAGCCATCGACAACATTCGTATGCTCAATCGAGAATCCCAAAAAATCGCATTGCAGATTCGAAGTTCCAAAAAACTGTCTGATCGAAAACGCGAGTCTCTAATGAGAGACTTAAATGCTTGTCAACTCAAAGTAAAACAGGCACTTTACGGGCTCAACTTAAGCAAAAATCAGGTTCAACGCATTGTTTCTCAACTTAAGGAACAAGTCGGCAAAGTAGAAAGGGCTGAAGCTGAAATTGCCAGAGCCGAAAGACTTGCCGGAATGTCTTCAAGAGATATTCGTCGTACAGTACGCGAAATGAAGCTTAGCAAAACAGCAGAGAAGAGCATCAGTAGAAAACTTGGACTTAAACCCTCTGAGCTTCAAAACTTAGATACACAAATCAAAGAGTTTCAAAATAGAATCAGTACGGTAGAAGAGGAATGCAACCTCGAAGTAGAAGAGCTTCGTGAGATCTATAGACGTATTTACGAAGGTGAGCGCCGTGCGGAGAGAGCCAAAGCTGATTTGGTAGAAGCAAATTTGAGATTAGTTGTTTCAATTGCCAAGAAGTACACCAACCGCGGTCTTCAGTTTCTTGATCTTATACAAGAAGGAAACATCGGCCTTATGAAAGCCGTAGACAAATTTGAATACAGGCGGGGCTACAAATTCTCAACATATGCAACATGGTGGATTCGCCAAGCGATTACACGCGCAATTGCCGACCAAGCCCGAACCATAAGAATACCGGTTCATATGATAGAGACGATCAATAAACTTATCAGAACCAGTCGCTACTTGGTGCAGGAAATGGGACGCGAACCGACTCCTGAGGAGATTGCTGTAAGAATGGAGTTACCTCTGGACAAAGTTCGAAAGGTTCTAAAAATTGCAAAAGAGCCTATAAGTTTGGAAACTCCTATCGGTGAGGAAGAAGATAGTCATCTTGGGGATTTTATCGAGGACAAAGGTGTAGTATCACCTCAAGATGCCGTCATCGGATTAAATCTTTCAGAACAAACCAGACGCGTGCTTAAGACACTTACTCCTCGCGAGGAAAAGGTTCTTCGCATGCGATTTGGAATCGGTGAAAAATCTGACCACACCTTGGAAGAGGTTGGACAGGATTTTGAAGTAACAAGAGAACGTATCAGACAAATAGAAGCAAAAGCACTTAGGAAACTTAGACATTCTTCACGCAGCAAACATTTAAAGAGCTTTATCGAGCACTAAGGTAACCTCCATGACCTTTACCATTGATGATGATCATTTCCACGATGCGTGTGGAGTATTCGCAATTGTAGGAAATTCAGAAGCTTCCAATATGACCTATCTCGGTCTGCACGGATTACAGCATAGAGGACAAGAAAGCGCCGGCATCGTATCTTCCGACGGAAAACAACTTCATGCATATCGTCGGTTGGGTTTGGTAGGAGATATTTTCTCTCCGGATGTTTTGAGCAAACTGCCCGGCACTCGAGCTATCGGACATGTTCGATATTCAACATCCGGCGGCACTCAATTATACAACGCTCAGCCTTTTATTGTTCATTTCAGTCAAGGTTCAATAGCTGTCGCTCACAACGGAAATTTAACAAATGCACTTGTATTGAGGGAAGAAATGGAGCGATTAGGCGCTATTTTTCAGTCAACAAGTGATACAGAGGTATTGATTCACTTAATAGCCCGTTCCGGTGCCAACATTATTGATGCTATCAGCTATGCTCTTTATCGGGCTCATGGTTCTTATTCCATTTTATTTATGACTGAGAATGTTTTGGTTGCAGCCAGAGATCCTTATGGTATCAGACCTCTTTGCATTGGACGTCTTGGAAACAGCTGGGTTATTTCATCAGAATCAGTAGCATTTGATCTTATCGGAGCAACCTTTGTGCGAGATGTAGAAAGAGGGGAGTTTTTGATATTTCGTGAAGGCCAAGAACCTGAGAGTCTTAGACCGTTTCCGGTTCGTCCCAGCAGAATGTGTTTGTTTGAATATATATATTTTGCGAGACCCGATACTGTAATGGACGGACGATCTGTATATCATACCCGAAAGGAAATGGGGCGCAGACTGGCTATGGAGTCTTCGGTAGATGCTGACATAGTAATCGCTATTCCTGACTCAGGAACACCGGCTGCTATGGGATTTGCAGAAGAGGCAAACCTACCTTTTGAAATGGGTTTAATAAGAAGTCACTATGTAGGAAGAACTTTTATTGAACCCAAACAGTCCATTAGAAATTTTGGTGTACGTCTTAAACTGAATCCTTCTCGCTCAGTATTGGAAGGGAAACGTGTTATTGTAATAGATGATTCTCTTGTACGCGGTACCACTTCAAAAAAGATTGTAGAAAATTTGAGAAAAGCCGGGGCAAAAGAAGTTCATTTACGTATAAGCTCTCCTCCTATTTGTCATTCTTGCAGATATGGGATCGACACTCCAACAGATGAGGAGCTGATCGCAAACACAAAAAGTCCTGAAGAGATTGCAAAAATCATAGAAGTAGATTCTTTAGCATATTTATCACTTGAGGGTCTAAAACAAGC
Organism: uncultured Myxococcales bacterium; assembly: GCA_964458775.1. Lineage (GTDB taxonomy): Bacteria > Myxococcota_A > Polyangia > JAAYKL01 > JAAYKL01 > CAYWLQ01. The sequence goes on from CAYWLQ010000020.1 coordinate 26,675, forward strand.
TGTAGGTATAGAAGGACTTTGCACAGCATGTTTTAACGGCGATTATCCGATTGATTTTCCTGACCAAGGCAAAAAACTTCAGCTTCGTTTTGAAGGTCTGTGAAAAATAATTTTACAAGAATTATTACTGCTTGTGCAGCAGCACTTCTGATAAAGATTTTGGTAAAAACCTGGAGAGTGAGATTTTTCGGACCGGATCCCAACGCTGTTAAAGGCCCTTTTATTTTTTGTTTCTTTCACGGAAATCAGGCCGGCTTACTGGCCCATCCACGGGTGCGTCCTGCAGTTGTAATGACATCTTTTTCAACAGATGGAGAACTTCAAAACTTTATTTTAAACCGACTTGGTTTTCACACTGTCAGAGGCTCATCATCAAGAAAGGGCGCTTCAGGACTTAAGGGTATAATAAGAAATATTAGAGAGGGCAAAGATGCTCTTTTTGCAGTCGACGGGCCTAGAGGACCTAGAGGGCAGGTTAAAGCAGGAGCTCTAGCAGCAGCAAAACTTACCCATACTTCATTGGTTCCGATTGCTTTTTCAACGGATCGTGCTTGGATATTTGAACGCTCTTGGGATCGATATACTTTACCAAAACCTTTTGCTAAGGTTAACATTTTTCGAGGTAATCCCATAGAAGCTGTTACGCCTTTGCCTTTCCTTGAAAAACACATACAATTAACCCTTCATAGTTTTCTAAAGGATTTTGCTCTAAAGTAACTTTGCATGAAAGATAGGCTCTGATAGTCTTTGGCGAATGATGGCTGAAAAAGAAAAGAAAAAGATTTTAATTATAGAAGACGAAACAGATTTTGTATTGGGTTTGAAAGATGCGTTTTCTTTTGAAGGCTATGAGGTTTGTTCCTCATCGACCGGAGAAGAAGGTGTTATCAAAGCAGCAGATTTGCATCCGGATTTGATTATTTTAGATCTTATGTTGCCCGGCATGAACGGTTACATGGTTTGTGAGCAGATTCGAAGACGTGACAAATCAGTTCCTATATTGATCCTTTCTGCCAGATCTCAAGAAAGCGATATAATTCGCGGCTTGGAATCCGGAGCTGACGACTATGTAACCAAACCTTTTTCAATAGGTGAATTATTGGCTAGAGTCAGAGCAATGTTTAGACGAGCTTCTAAAATGGCTCAGGTTACAAACAGACAAGTTTTTGTCGGAGATTGGGTTATAAATGTCGAACACAATTTCGCAGAACGCGATGAAAAACGCATACAAATGAGTTTTTATGAAACAGCCATTTTGCAGCTTCTTTCCGAAAATAGAGGACAAGTTGTTTCAAGAGATGACATTTTAGATTTGGTATGGGGATTTGATGCCAATCCCACCAATCGAACAATAGACAATTTTATTGTTAAATTGAGAAAAAAATTTGAAGCTGATCCTGCAAACCCATCATATATTCTGACCGTATACGGACAGGGCTATAAACTTGTTTAGCAAGTCTTTTTGCATATTTTTGGCAGCCATAGTATATAAAGTTTATTTTAGTCTGTTTTTGTTCTTGTTATTTTCATGATAACCTAAAATTGTGCGATTCTTTATTTGTTTGTTTTGTTTCTTTTTTTGTGTCCGAGCTCTTGAAGGACATACCGGTAATTTATTTTTTTTAAATGATTTGAAAGATGCAGACTTTGAAGCTGATCACATCGTCATTGATAAGGCTAAACAGGAATTTAGTTTTTGGAACTTTGTTTTAAGGCTGCCTAATTCAGATTTATTTTTTATTCGCGGATACAATCTACACTGCCTTAACAATCTATGCTTGATGAATAATGTGATTGTCAGGATTTGTCCGCATTTTTGCTCTAACGTTGTAGTAAAGGCAGATCAGTTGGTGCTTTATCCTTCAGGCTCTTATGATATCAAATCACTTTCATTTTGGTTCGGCCAAAAAAGATTTTTTAAACTGCCATGGGTACATATCAGGCCACATACACAGCCTGGCTTTGCTATGCCCAAGCTTGCATACGAAGCTGACGCCGGCTTGATTGCCGGTCCAGGCGGATATATTCCTCTAAGACACGGAGGAAGCCTGACAGGCTTAATTGCGGTACGAAGCCGACAAGGATTTGAAAGCTATAACTATTTGCAAACAGATGATCTTAATTTACGAATAGATCATTTGTTCATCAACTTTAAACACCTTTTCCGCTTACGATTCTTAACAGTACAAAAATCAAAATACGGTTACTTGGGAGCTGACTTTGATTGGTTGTCTCAGGATCGGAGAATTGTTGACTACCCTGCAGCCGACTATTTGGAAAGAGTTACCACCGGCACTGTAAGCAGATTTCTAGCAACATCCGCATCTGACTTACTGATTGCCGAAGCGTCTTTGAAATTGTTTCAGGAGATTAAAGATACCTATTTGTATACCCAAATTCCAAGACATATTTTCAATCCGGCTTTTCATTATGAAAAGATTTCAATTTCATTACCGTCAATTAGCATTGGCAATAAAATGAACATATCAGCTAATACCGAATTTGTTCATTGGGGTGATTTCATGAATAATGAAACGATTTCCAACGACTCTCTACCTCCACATTCGAGGCTTATTACAACTTTTGAAATTTCAAAAATTTTTAAAACTGGTTTTATGTTATGGCAAATCGATACCGCTTTACGCCGTCAAATGTGGTTTCTTGATAATAGCTCAACAAGCAAACATTTAACTTTGGGAGGAGCTTCGATTGAGGTATTTATTCCTTTGTTTCGAGAATATCGTAAAAATTTTCACACTGTGACTCCTTTTATTCGCTATCGAATTACTCCTTTGGTACAAGGCGATTTTCCGTCTTTTGCAACAGACTATAATGATCTTATTAGGCAAGGACATGGGTACGAAGCGGGATTTACAACATCAATATACAAAAAAAATATACAAATTTTTCAGGCTGAGTTTTTTGAAAGAATGGCATTTAGAGGCTATGGGAATACAGGAGGGATTTCCTATTTCACAGGCAGAACAAATTGGGGACCTCCCAATTCTAGAATATCTTTAGACAGCACATGGGATCAACAAAACAAAACATTAAGTGCTGTCGGCGGTCATTTTCACAGAACAGAAAAATATTCCAATATAGATATAGCAATTCGCATGATCTCATCAGGAAACGGACCTGATCGTGACCGACCTTTTTCTACTTCTTTTCTGCCATGGTTCACAGATTCTCTACCTGTAGCCGACACAAAAATTGTAGAAATTTTTCAACAAGGAGTAATTCCTTTAAATACATATATTAACATTTTTGGAGGCATTAGGGCGAATCTTTATCCTTCTTTAACTTTTCATACTGCCTGGTATGGCATAAAACTTAGTACTAAATGTAAATGTTTCTCAATTAATGTTACAGCTTCTCACAAAATGTTACAATTTATTCCTGACATATATTCCAATATCTCTATATATGGTTTATAAAACTATGGTTTGGCATTATATTTCTTATCTCTCACACACAAAAATGCGGGAAGCAACAATGATGCGGATATTAGACATGCGACTTCTCCTATATTGGCAAGAGTTCCAAAACTATTGATTGCACCGTTAACAGAAAACCACAAAGCACTATAACCGACTATTGTAGTTGTTGCGCTAATCATTACGGCACCGCCTGTACTTCTTAAAACTCGACCGATTGACCCTCTACCTTCTTCTTGATACCGATTATATATATTCACTGCATAATCGACACCTATTCCAAATTGTATCGGTATTGCTATATAGTTTAGAAAGTTTATTTTTTGTCCTAAAGCGACCGAAACACCCATCATTAACAAAACGCCGGATGCCATTGTACAAGCAACCGTTAAGATTTTCTTAGGCTTTCTAAATGCAACAACTATTACTAAAGTAACCATTAAAAATGCATTTAAAGTGGCCCTAGGCCCTTCCTTAGCCACATACTCGATCATATCACTGTATATTACTGCCATGCCGCTCGATCTAACAGTGGTCCCATCTGCAAGCACAACTTCTTTTACACAATCTGCAAATCTTTTTAAGTCACGACCGTTCCAAACGCTCATGCCGTCTGCCATATAAGCGAGCACGAGGGTGCCTTTTGTTCCGTCAAGCTCAACAAACGGTCTTACAAGCTCATTTGGTATTTCGTCTATACCAATAGGAACGATAGTTTCGGGAGGTATCATTTCTTCTAGAGCTTTTCTGTCTTTGTCTTTCAAAGAACTAAAAGAATGCTTTATAAGCATTTCTCTAATCTGAGACAATAATTCTATTTTTTCTTTTTGTTCTTTAATGCTACCAGGCAAATAGTCATTCAAAGTCTTTATGTTTTTAATAACTCGCTTATTTGGGTCAGGATTTATATCTGTATACCTATTAAGTACTGACTTTATCTTTATTGCTTCTTCGAAACTAGAAGCCAAAATAGTATGAGGAGAACTCCTTTCCCCCAGTATTTTTTCGGCTTGAGAACTTCTTTTTCCGGACTCTCTATTAGACACCTGATTTCTTAAATTTCTATAATTATATTCATACGGATCTCTTAAAAAAGCTATTAATATAAAGCCTGAGACAGCAAGAATTAGTCCCCCCAAAACAAGTATTGTGACTGGATGTTTTTCAACTACATAGGCTGCTGTGGAAGTAAATATTCGTCCTTTTTCTATTTTTCCCTTTTTAAAGGGATATTTTCTTTCCATAATAACGCATAAAGCCGGATTAACCGTTAACGCAAATATTAAACAAATTAGCATTCCAAAACCGCCGATAAAGCCAAATTGATTGAACCCCTTAAAATCCGTAGCCATTAGAGAGACGTACGATACACCGGCAGCAATCGCCGCAGTTGAAACCGCTGTTACCGTGCCTTTTAAAGCTCGGGTCATAGCATACTCCACACTGTCTACATTTTTTCTTTCTTCTGTATATCTAGCTAAAAAATATATTCCAAAATTTATTCCATTGCCTGCAACTATAGAAGCTAGAAATGCTGTAGCTGCTGTAAGATATCCTATATGTAGATATGTTAATCCAAAAGTGGTTAGAACTCCGCACAAAAGACCCAAACTTACTATAATTGTCGTTTTTATTGAACGATAATACAAAGCAACTGCAATCAGAACAAAGAAGACACACATATTTGATACTATTAAGATATCATCTCTTAGCGCACTGTACTCTTCCGGTAAGGTTTTTATTCCGCCGGTCAATTGAACATCAAGACTAGCATCGTAGTTTTGAAAGTTCATTGCGCCTATTTCTTTTTCGACCTTATCGACAAAATATAATGCAAAATCAACTCCGGTTGCGTCTCCGGGAGTTTTAATTACGATAATCAACTCTGTGCCGTCTTCATTTGTAAGGTATCCGTCTTTATACCTGTCAAATATTTTGGTTTTTTTATCTAATTTTTCCTTTTCACTTTTTATGTCAATTTCTTGTTCTTTATTTTCTTCTTCATCCTCTTCTGAACTCAAATTTACATAAAACGGATTGGCCTTAGCTTTTTCTCTCGAAATTTTTTTCTGTATTTCATCTTTTATTCGAGAAAGGTCTTTAATTGATAGATAGAGATATTTATTTTTTTCAAAAAATTCCTTTTGAGCATCTATCTTATAGTCAATAAAAAGAATTTCTTTAGTCGGATATTTTGCGAGTTTTTCAACCAAATCATCTGCAAAGCGCTGCATTGCTTTGAGGTTTTTTCCCGAAATACTTACAATAAGCTCTCCCATTCCTCCAACTCTTGAGTTTATTCTTTTCAAATCTATTACAGAAGGAGAATGATCCGGCAAAAGGTCGGCAAAATTACTTTTTATTTTAATTTTGGAGGCCAAGAACCCGCCGCTTAAAGCAATCAGAAAAGCGATTATTGCGATTCTAATTGGGTATTTGAAAATAATCCTTGCCCATTTTTCAATAAGACGGTCAATCACGTCAAAACTCCTGTTTAAAAATATTAGAAAGGAGAATTCTGGGTAAAAACCCACCTAAATCTATCGATATTTTTTTTGAAAGGAAATTATTTGAAAAAATTATAAGAAACAATAGAAGGTATTACTTAGGAGCAGTTCCGCCCTCTGCCGCAACAAATTTGAATTTTTCAAATTCAGCTTGACCGGCAGTATAAAGAACTTCTGAAACGAGACGATAGTTGGTGGTTTTGTCAGCAACAACCAACGCCTCACCTTCAAATTTTCCTCCGGTTCTTGCCTTTATCATTTTTAGATGCTGAACAATTTCTTTAAGAGAATCGTACAAAGGATTGATCATCAATCCTTCCTGTCCGTCTTTCTTCATACTTTCGTCAACAGCACCGTTTCTTAAATCAACAACTTTAACATCATTTACTTGAATCGATCTAGTAGAAATACCAATAACAGTAGCATCAATCAAAGAATCCTCAGTTGTAGACCTAGGTAATTTCAAATCATCTGATTCTCTGATTTGCACAGGGTCGGACCCGAAACTCTTAAGAAGAAATACAAGAATAATAGTAAACGCATCCATCAAAGATGTAATCATCAACTTTGCGTCTTCTTCTTCTCGATTACGTCTTTTATCTTTCTTTTCTTTTCTTTTTTGCAACCACCGTTGGTCAGCAGCGACATCAGCGGACATCTGATTATCCATGATGCCTCCTTTCAGTGAAATCTAATATCCAAGTCCGGCAAAAAAAATCAACCCACACCTCTAGTAAGAGTTACATCCGGAAACAATCTGTCAGACTCTGTTCCCCTAGACCAATCCATAGATTTTATTAGCACCTCATACTGGATTGTATCTTCGGCACCCATGATAATCTGCGTTTCCTCACGGTGATTTTCTTTAATTTCTTTAAGTTTGCGATTCAGCTCTTCGTAATCCCAATCATCATCTTTTTTCGGAATATCCGGTCCTGAAGCAGCACCGGTTTCTGATGACATAGACATCCATGGAAGTCTAAATTTTGGATTTACCTTAAAAGTAAATCCTTGATCTGTAATTTGCAGAGTCAAATTTAACTTCTCATTTTGGTCCGGCGGTTGCTCTGCCGGAGCTGTAGACATCTTGGGCGAATTAACTTGAATGGTTACAAACTTAATAAACACCGCTCCGTATAACAAAAGAGGAATGAGCATACAAACCAGATTCATAACCGGAATCAACGGCTCCATTTCGTATGACTTCATTTCGCGACGTTTAATCGCCATTTTTCATTCTCCTCAACTGCCTTGAAGGGCAGTAACAATGAGCTAGAAGAAATCAACTCAGCCGCATGTCAATCAAAACATGCAGCACAACTATCAAATAACTACTGTACGCCGCCGGAACGAATCCTGGAAACCAAAAGGTTTTCCAACTTCACCGAATGCATATCAATTTCATCCAAAATCTTCTTTGTAACAGATTGCATGAACATTTGAGCTGCCATTGTCGGAATAGCAACGATAAGACCGAAAGCCGTTGTATTCATAGCCACAGAAATACCGCGAGCAAGAGCTGCAGCTCTTGCGTCCGGAGCAGCAGATTCGAGAGCGGCGAACGCTTGAATAAGACCGATGATGGTTCCAAGAAGACCAAGCAAAGTAGCAATATTGGCAAGACCGCCGAGGAGCGGTGTTCTCTTTGAAACGATAGGAACTACTTCGAGAGTAGCTTCTTCAATAGCGTTAGATATTTCCAATTCGCCTTTGTTCGCTCTTGTTAATCCTGCTTTAATTACTTTTGGTAGAGCAGCATTTGGAGCGGCATTGCAAAGCTTTATTGCACGGTCAATATTATTGGCCATTACCAACTTTTGAATTTGACCCATAAACGCTTTGGCATTGATGTTGTATTTGAAAAACAAGAAAATAAACCGTTCCACCATAATTCCCACAGCTACCACGGACACAAGAGCAATGACATACATCCAGCCACCACCGGTCGAAAATGCTTCTGCGATTGTTTGCATTCTTATTTCTCCTTCTATCTGGCAATGAGGCCAATTTGGAGCCTTCACTCCGTTTTTTACTGCTATTTTTACTACCGTTTTTATTACAAATCCAATTATCCGCCACTTCTAGGGTGCCGAACGAACTGCATCCTAACACATGATTTTTCCGTTATCCAAGTGAAAAAAAGATGTTTTTTAATTATGTAAAATTACAAGTAAAACAGTCAGATCCGCTATTCCCAAAACACTAAAAAAAATGCCTTTATATTTTTTGTCAACTTATATATGCATAAACATTACGGTTACTTACAGATATTTTAGTCCAAACGATTGGATTCACCACCTCAAAAAACCTTTTCGAAAACACTAAATACTTATTTTCCATTATATGGATATATACCTTATATTATTTTTTTTATGTGCAACAATTTTTCATTTTTCGCAAAATTTTAGATTAAAAAAATGATTTTGAAGTTTAATAAAAAAAGAATTAAACAGTTCGAAATTTGTACATTTGAAGATATTCACAAATACAACTAATTTAAAACGCTGATTAGTCGCCGTCACAGAAATACTTTTCAGAACAAATCAGAATGTAAACGATGAGTTTATCCCTTCGAAACACTTAATGCCGGCACACGTTTGCTGAATGAAAATATACTCATACCTTACATCTATTTTCCTAATTTGCTGCATGTTGAGATGGATACTAATTTAGGAGATGATTAGTCTGGCATACACACCGACAGGAAGAAAAGAATGTGTTTCTTTTCCCTTTAAGATCATTTCACCAAACTCAAGTTTTCCTTCAAATCTTGCCAATAAAACCCTTAATACTCCAGGAGTTATTCCAGGAGAATGAGACGTTACAAGCAAAAATGAAGCATCTTTTGCCAATATCTTTTGGCAAGCATGGAGAAGAGAGGAAAAATCACGCTCTATCTTCCATACTTCCCCCTTATTACCTCTTCCAAACGTTGGCGGATCAATGATTATTCCTTGATACTTCTTTTTCCGTCTTTCTTCTCTCTTGATAAATTTTACAGCATCTTCTTCAATGAAACGAACACTTCCCTTGATAATATTGGAATATTCTACGTTTATTCCAGCCCACTCATTAACAGATTTTGCAGAATCCACATGAGTAACACGTGCGCCTGCTTTTGCGCACACAATTGAAGCACCTCCGGTATAAGAAAATAAATTCAATACATCAGGAGATGTTTTATCTTTTAACAACTCGTACATCCAAGACCAATGCACCGCGTGCTCAGGAAAAACGCCCACATTTCCGAATCCTGTCATTCTTAACTGCAAAGCGGTTTTGAATAACTCAATGCTCCAACGTTCAGGCATTGTGGCTTTTTTTTGCCAAGTGCCGGTTCCGTCTGATTTTCTAATAAAAACAGCAGACGGTTCAAAATTAGAATATTCGGTCGGCAAATCCCAAATAGCTTGAGGAGCAGGACGCTCTAAAATATATTCACCAAAACGCTCTATCTTACGACCGTTACCGGAAGCCAACAGCTCCCAGTCAGATTGTGCATGAAATTCCAAATCCATAATGAAAATGAATATAAAAAATCTGTAACTTTAGTGACAACCGCATCCAGTGCATTCGTGACTTTCGCAATTATCACTTAGCTCATCTTCTGTAGCTTCTCTTATGCTGACAATTTTGGCATTAAAATTAAGGTCCTTTCCTGCCAACGGATGATTTAGGTCTGCCAAAACACTGTTTTCTCGAACTTCAGATATTCTAAAAGACATAACACCGTGAGGTGTTTCTGCCTGAAACATCATATCAGGTTCAATTTTTAGGTCTTTTGGAAAATTGTCTTTAGGAAGTTCCTGAAAAAGAGATTTTTCTATTTGTCCGTAGCCTTCATCCGCAGAAACTGATACGTCAATTACATCTCCGACAACTTTTCCCTGAATAGCATTATCCAATCCGGAAACAATTTGACCAATTCCCGAAACAAAACCTAAAGGATCTCCCGGCTCTGATTGGTCCACCAACTCTCCATCAACCGTCAGTTTATATTCTATTTCAACATATTTATTTCGTGATATCATCATAATTTTTTCTCCTTAAAAGTGATCAATAACATAAACCATAATGCAACATATAAAAAGTTGCACCGATTTCCACAAAACAACACTATCCTTCGTATCAGGTTTGAATCAACAATAGATTCAAATGAAATTTTTCGTCAACAGCCGGTTTACTATTCCGGACTTGTTAGTTTTTCATATCCTGTGTTTGCTAAATGCGCAATCATACATACTCATTTATTGGAATATTCTCCAAGAACTATTTGTTTCAAGAAAGAAACATACGTATCGCAAAATAGATGCGACAATAACTCAGGGTAAATAGAAAGATTCCTTGAGGAGAATTTGATGAAATTATTAAAAAAAACACTTATTTTTTGTGACCATTGTCCATCTTTGGCTTTAGCTTTTATTGATTATGCTCCTTTATGTGAAAATCATCTCTTACAATACATAGAAAAAGTAGGCGGCTTAAACCCTACTATTAAGATTGAACCTCTTTTCAAAGACCAAACAAAAAAAACAGCTGCTACAAATAATGAAAGCACTTTTTCATCAAATTCTGTCATATAGAATTGAATAAGTACCGTTTTTGTAATTTTTTTTGATATATATCAATAGTTACAAAACATTTTCTTGCATCAAATACATTCTCCCCTACTATAATTTTATTTGTTATGGAGTTTTTATGACAGAAAGCATTGTTCCGGTAATTGATCCTCCGAGTCCTATGGAAGGCATGAGTTTTCAATCGCTTTCTTCCTATCGTTTAATAAAACGACTCGGTTCAGGAGGTACAGCAGAAGTGTGGCTTGCCGAAAGAAAAAGTGCCGGAAATCACACACAAAATGTAGCAATAAAATATCTATTTGATGCTCATGCCGGCAAACGTCTTGCGGAAGAAGCTTTGCGAATGTCCCAGCTCATTCACGATAATATCGTTCCCTTTGTAGATTCCGGACGAGATTTTGGCGGAAGATACTTTGTAGCTATGTCATACATTAAAGGTTTGAATCTTGAGGGACTAAGAAATCTTGCCGGCTTATCACCCGAACAAGTCTATTTTGACAAAGCACAATATCGCATCCCTGAAAAAATCTTAGGGTTTGTTGCCTTTATGGTTCTTAGAGGACTTTTTTATGCTCACGAATACTGCTTTGATGATGGAACTCAAGGTTTAATACATATGGATGTTTCACCTGCAAATATTCTGATAGAAGAAAACACCGGTTTTGTAAAACTTACCGATTTTGGAGTTGCTGCTCAGCAATCCAGCAAAAAACCGACCATAGATATTTCAGGGAAAGTACCCTATATGGCACCTGAAGTTTTAACTGAGAGTTCTGTCGACGCACGTGCTGACATTTATTCTTTGGGTGTTGTATTGTATGAGTTGCTAACCGGCTTTAATCCAAATCTAGTCGCTCCCCGAACAGCCAATATTTTAAGTGCAATCACTAATGTTATGTTAGCAATTGAAAAACCTCTTCGTCCCCCTCACGAAGTTATATTGGGAATTGATTCTGTTTTATCAGAAATAGTAATGAAAATGACAGCTACAGATCCAAACGACAGATATCCTTCTGCAGAAGATGTAATATCAGACTTAATTCACTATCTTTATTCTTCGGGAGTAGGACCAAATACTGCAAGCCTTGTCTCTTACATAAAACTTCTAAAATCACCAAATAATTCCGTTTCTCGTAGAGACAAGAATTCGCTTCCGTTTCTTAAATTTAAAAATGGAATGCCTATCATACAACCGTTGAGACAGCTTTCAGAGGCAGCACTTTTAGAAATTGAAGCATTCAGAACACCGGGGCGTATATGGAGATAACTATTGACCTCTTTTTAGTTCTGTAAGAACTAACTTTGCAACGGCTTTTAAAGTATCAAATACACCTTCACCTGATGTGGCAATTCCTTCAAAATCGGGCACATTGGTTTTATTTAAAAGTGTTCTGAGTTCTTCCACTGACGCCAAATTCGGCAGATCTCGCTTATTATATTGGATTACATAAGGAATTTTGTCCAAATCATACCCTTGCTCCTGAAGGTTATACCTAAGGTTTTCAAGGGATTCCATGTTCGCTTCCATTCGGTCAATCTGTGAATCAACAACAAATACTACTCCATCCACGCCTTTTAGAATAAGTTTCCTAGAAGCATCATAGAAAACCTGTCCGGGAACAGTGTAGAGGTGAAATCTTGTTTTAAATCCGCGTATTTCCCCTAATGAAAGCGGTAAAAAATCAAAGAACAGAGTTCGCTCAGTCTCGGTTGCCAGCGAAATCATCTTGCCTTTGGAGTCAGGGTTTGTTTTGTTATAAATATATTGAAGATTTGTTGTCTTCCCGCAAAGACCGGGACCGTAATAGACAATTTTACAGTTTATTTCTCGTGAAGAATAATTGATGAATGACATCGCCTACAGTTCCTCAAGCATCAATCGTTGAATAAGTTGTCAATATCATCATCCGTGATTTCAGCAAAAGGTGAGCCGACCGACGGATCCTGAACTTTTTGTAGCAGTGCCTCAAAGATCTGATTCAGCTGGTCATTGGCCTTTCTCACCCTCAAGCGAACCAGTCCAAGAGATGAACGTTCATCAAAAATGACCACCAAAATAACACGTTGCCCCACTATCTGTATGTGAATATTTTGATGTTCTCCTTCATGAAACTGCGTTGCAAACTCATTTTCCTTTAAGAGTTTTGCCATCCCGCCTGTTGCCGCAATATTTCCGGCAGTCAGAGATGCTAAGGAAGTCGTATCTAGATGCTCATATTCACCTGATGTTGAAATAAGTTGTCCGTTCTTGTCTACAATAAATACAACTAATGCGTTTGCATCACGAACAAGCTTATCACAGACCTTCTGGATCTCGTTAAATTCCTCTTCGTACATTACCATCTGAGGATCAACCATCAACCATTCTCCCTAGTCACTGCTGCAAGTTTCAGTCAACATATTGTCACTAGTTTTCCCGAAAGAAATAAGCAGCTCTAAAAATACCTGACATTCATTAGCAGACCTTTTCATTGTCATCAAGGCCCTAGTCAAGATATTCACCAGTTTCTGTATGAAGAGCACTTTTTTCTTTCTTCCTTGTATATTTTCCCACCCATCACATTAATCAATATACACCTATTGTATGTTTCCCATAAAAATAGGGAGACAGTATAGAAATAGGAGATCTTTGCTATGGTAAATAAACTAATGATTTTCGTATTTAGCGGAACAATAATCTCTCTTTTGGGTTGCACCGCCGATAAAGAAAAGTTGGATTTAGATTCCGATATGAATTGGAATACCGATTCTACTATTAACAGCGATACTGATGCCGACACCGATACAGATGCTGATGCTGATGCCGATGCTGATGCTGATGCCGACACCGATACTGACGCTGATGCCGATGCCGATGCTGATGCCGATGCTGATGCCGATGCTGATGCTGATGCCGACACCGATACTGATGCTGATGCTGATGCTGACACTGACTCCGACACCGACGCCGATGCCGATACTGATACTGATGCTGATGCTGATGCTGATGCCGATGCTGACACTGACACTGACACCGATACTGACTCCGACACCGACACTGACACCGATACTGACTCCGACACCGACACTGACTCCGACACTGACACTGACTCCGACACTGACACTGACTCCGACACTGACACTGACTCCGACACTGACACTGACTCCGATACTGACGCTGACACTGATACTGATTCGGACTCTGACTCCGACTCAGAACTTCTCGCTTTTTCAGGTGCTGAAGGATTCGGACGCTATGCTTCGGGCGGTAGAGGAGGTGAAGTGTTTCATGTGCTCAACCTAAATGACTCCGGCTCCGGATCTTTTCGAGATGCAGTAAGCCAACCCAATCGAATTGTTGTATTTGATGTAGGCGGAATAATAAAAATTACCGATCGAATCGTTATTAAGAAAAACATTCATATTGCAGGACAGACCGCACCTGGAGGAGGAATTACGATATACGGCAACGGAATCGCTTTTAATGATGACTCAGGAAACAACATTGTTCGCTATATACGAATACGTATGGGTAAAAACGGTGATAGCGGCAAAGACGCAGTAGCAATTTCCGCAGGACAAAACTACATGTTTGACCACGTTTCTATTTCGTGGGGAAGAGACGGAACGCTGGATGTAAACGGAACCGGCATCGATGATTTATCTTTTCAGGAATGTATAATTTCTCAGGGTATTAACAATTCAAATCACTCCACCGGCGGGTTAATGCAAAGCGGCAAATGGTCAATGATTCGCTCATTATATATTGATAACAAAACGCGAAACCCCAAGGCCAGGGGCGTACACGAATTTATTAACAGCGTGTTATACAATTGGGCTACCCACGGTTATATCATGGGAGATACTGAAGGGGTTTCGGAATGCAACCTTATAGGAAACTACTTTATTTACGGACCTTCAAGCGGAAGCAATTCTCATATTACTGATACCACTCCCTCTTTCTTTGTTTATGCTGACGACAACTGGATAGATTCCAATAAAAACGGTGCGTTGGACGGAAGTTTGTTGAACGACTATAAAACAGCGACAGTAGTAACTTCGCCGTTTGATTATCCGGGAGTTAAAGATCAACTTTCAGCCAATGATGCTGTAAATCATATAATTAAGAATGTCGGAGCATCCATACTACGTGATGCAGTAGACGAATTTCTTGTCGAACAGTTAACTTCCTACGGAACAAAAGGTGAAATAATAAATACTGAAGATGACAACGGAATACCAGAAAATGTAGGAACAGTAATTGGCGGCACACCCCCTCTAGACTCCGATAGAGACGGAATGCCCGACGATTGGGAAATCGCCAGGGGACTCAATCCTAACGTTATGGATGACAAAGGTGATGATGACGGTGACGGATATACCAATATTGAGGAGTATTTGAGCTGCATAGTGGGTGAGGGTGATTGCGCTAAACATTAGTAACAACTCTTTTTTTGGTCTTCCATAAAATTGTCTATTCTATCAGAATCTCTACCGTCAGTTTCATATTGGCGTTTTTATCGAAATCAAAATAAATCTCAAATCTCAGCATTTTAAAATAGAAAGAACGAAAAGAATATCTTACATTTCGCTCCGTAAACAAAGTTGCAGTATTTGTGCTTATGCTATTTCATCAAATACGATAATTCAAAAAGGAGTAAAGTATGTTTCGAAAGGATATGGTTTTCAGTTGGATATTAACTGTTCTGATGATAATTTCTTATCAAATATGTTTTGCAGATGATTTGATAGAGAATGAACCTCAAATAACTCCGCCTGTCACCGTAGAAGATTCTTCACCAAGGCCGGATTCTCAACAAATTGAACCTCAAATCACTCCACCTATCAAGATAGAAGATTCTTCACCAAGACCGGATCCGGAATATATTAATCCGCCAATTATTTCTTTAATTCCAAAAACGGCAGATTCACCAAAAGCTGAACCGCAATACTATGTTCGTACAAAATCATCAACCATGGGACCGATAAGAGAAAAGGACTTGATTGAAAAAATAAAGACGAACGGAATCCATCATATGGCAGAAATTACTATAGCAGGAACAGAACAATGGAAGCCTGTGTATGAAATGTTTTCAAATATTGTGTATTCAAAAATACCTCAAGTATCCGTAAAATGGAAACCGGGATTCTTCGGTACTCCATACAAACTCACTGTCGACGGTAAAAAATATCAGGTAAGAAAATCGGTACAGAGTTTACCAAATAGTAGTCCTAATTCTATAACACTCTCTTTTACCGGCTATCTTTATCCGTCAGAACAAATGGAGAGAGAAAGAATTCCCATTGATTATCGAAGCGGTCACAATTATTTCGACTACTTCTATACATCTGCTCTGGGCAAACATGTATTAGAGAAACAAGTCAATTTAGGACAAGTCGCAAAAATGAACTTTTCCAGAAAAATGATGTTGTTATACGCCGGTCTTATAGGTGTTGTAGTTGCTGCTGTTCCGCTAATAGACTTTGCTATAAAAGGAGCGGACAATTTCCAATGGGACATTCTAAACGTTGCATGCCTGGCATCGGGGTCAATGCTTGCCGCACTGGCAATTATAGTAAATCCAATATCAAGGCGTCGAATATATCGTATTTTACGAACAATAGACACTACTCAACAAAATTAAGGTTTTGTTGTCTGTATTTCTGAACACTCGATTTTAGCTGAAATTACCTTTTATTCCAAACGTGTATCGAACTGCGCCGACATTATTAAGTTTTTGCATCGTAATTCCAACGTTCCAATATAGATGACTACGTCAACAATACATCTTAACAGAGGCAAAAAAATACAGTAAAAAAGGAAGGTCTTTAAAAAAAGATAGAAAGCAGGGGAAGCCCATGAGGCGATGTTGGAGGATTTTAGTAGTTATTTTCGGGTTTACAGTTGTGTGCGGATGCGCAACCTCGATTTCCCAGTCACGTTTGGAAAATGGGCAGTATCCGGCACCTTTTGAAGTACCGGTTCGCGGAAAAATTACCGTGCTTGACTTTTGGGCTTCCTGGTGCGAACCGTGTAAGAAAGCGATGCCAAAACTCGAAAGATTATGGAACGATGTTGATCGTGCACATGTGATGGTGGTGGGAGTCACATCGGATGAAACCCGTGACGACGCCTTTGGCTTTCTAAAAGAAGTTGCAGCGGTTACAGAGGTTACCTTTCCAATGATATGGGATTCAGACGGCACTGTTCAAAATGTATATGGAATAAACACTTTTCCGGCAATTGTGCTTTTAGATGCCAATGGACGAATTGTTTGGTCAGCAGGAGGTCTCCAAAATCCCAAAGAAAAGGGTGTAAGAGAAGATGAACTGCTTGAAAAACTGGGAACTGAAATTGATAAGCTTCTATCGAAATAGGAGAAAAGTATGATTGAGTGGAAAACCCTTACTATTAGTTTGCTGACATGTGTTGTTTTTTCCTGTGGCGGGAGGCCCAAAATTCCGGATTACGATTTTGAACCTAGACCTGAAGACTGTTACAATCTTCAAGATAAAGGTCATCCATGGGTTGTAGAGTTTCCGGGAGTTGACCGGTCAAGCTTGAGGGCGGATATTGAAAGCGGCATACTTCTTGTGAAGTATGACAAATGCGGAGGGCTTACTCCGTTGCCGCAGTGTGTTCTCAATGCAAAGTACGGTCCCCTGCTTGACGGAGGCAGGGAGCCTGACAACACTTTGATGAGTAGTCGCCGTGATCTATTTTTGAATTTGCCGATAGGTTTTGCTTCTTTGAAAGCAAATTTCCAAAAGGGAAGGGCATGGCGTTTTTCCAATGTATCGGTATCCATTCGAGATGCACCGACGGATTTAGCACCAACAATGGAGGATATTGAAGCGCTTGGTAAGACTTGTGCAGGAGCAACCCACTATGTATCGCGTATAGCACTGGGAGCCTTTTTTATCGGTTCGTACGAGGCAAAAGAAGGAGGAGGAAGATTGGGAGTGGATCTGAGCATGTGGAAGCCTGAGCTTGGGGGTAGTGCTGAAAGCAGTAAACGTATAGAAAAAGGGTCAGTAAGCAACTTTTTTGTCTGCCTCGACAGAAGCACGGATGTACAAGACAGTCGGTGTCTATCACCTATTCGTTTCTATTTAAAAGAGCTGCCTGGCGATAGTCGGAGCCCGGTAGCGAGGCAAGCGGAATCAAGAAAATTGGAAGACGAAAGTAAAGCTACCAAGGAAGCGAAGAGGAAAGCCGAAGCTCAACCTCAAGTAAAAGCCGGTGTAGAATGGATATACTCCAAACCTGCTGGAGTGGAGTTTACCAAGACAGAGATAACCTTGGGTCAGTACAAGAAATGCGTGAGTGTCGGAGTGTGCAAGGAAGATACCATGGTAACTAAATCTGACAATAAAGATAAACACTGCAACTTGGGATATTCAGATAGAGACAATCACCCGATGAATTGCGTTAATTGGTACGGTGCAGACCAGTTTTGCCGATGGCTTGGCGGCGGGTCACGATTGCCGACAGAAAACGAATGGTACGCTGAAGCGTCAAACGGTAGTGAGAAAAGGGAATGGCCGTGGGGGAATAGTCCGGAAGTGAATTGCGATTATGCGATTTGGGGTGATGGCAATGGCAACACGAACGGTTGCGGAGAAGACACTACGTGGCCTGTATGTTCTAAGCCTAGAGGCAACAGCGTAAGCGGCCTGTGCGATATGAGCGGAAATGTATCAGAGTGGACGTCAACCGATTACGATTCAAGCCGAAAGATGCTTCGCGGAGGCTCGTGGAGCTTCGATAACGGAGGCAGCTTGCGTGCGTCGTCCCAGGATTGGGCCGATCAGTCTCTTAGGGGTAACTATGTAGTCGGGTTTCGCTGTGTACGTCCATCAAGCAAACCTTCTGTAACATCAAATCATGAAGAAATAATTCAACCCGGTACAAATCTCTACTGGCTCAAGTGCCCGGTAGGGCAGACTTGGAACGGATCGAGCTGTATAGGCAACGCAAAGAATATGGATTGGAAAGCTGCCAAGAAATCCTGCCCATCAGGATATCGATTGCCGACCAAACAAGAATTCATAGATCTATTGGGTGGGTGTGATAGCAATGCGCTAGAAAAAAGCCTTGGATACTGCAATAAATGCTCTTTAAGCAGCAATTGTAACAGTATGTTTTCATCAGATTCGCTTTGGTATTGGTCCTCGTCATATCACGGAGAATTTGTGTGGGGCGCTAATTTCAGTAGCGGTAAGCTGTATTCGTTTCGCATGGGCGGTGGTGACTATGTTCGTTGCGTACGTTAAATTCACACTGCTTCATCATCGAAGGCAGCAAACAAATATGATGTCTATTCAATGCCATTCAAAAAAGATTACTCGATTTTAGGTGAGTAGTCAGCATCTGATATTGCTTTAATTACATCTTGTGATGTCAAACTGTCTTTATCCTGACTTCGACTGTTGATCATCACATCACTTGCGTAAGTTGCTGAAAAAATTG
>CAYWLQ010000021.1:0-5612 GCA_964458775.1 uncultured Myxococcales bacterium
CAGAGTGTTACCCATGTCTCCGGTTTTTCTGTTACCTATGTATCAGGTTCATACCTCGGGAACCTCATCGTCAGACACCGAAACCTCATCGTCAGACACCGGAACCTCATCGTCAGACACCGGAACCTCATCGTCAGACATCGGAACCTCATCGTCAGACATCGGAACATCATCGCCAGACATCGGAACCTCTTGCGACATGCTTGAGAATGGCATATTCCATTGCGGGAACGTTCTGCGACATGGTCGAGAACCCACTTTGGGGGGATTGGACGATAAAGTGGGTTTGGATGATCAAATAAATGATTAATTAAAACCGGTGGAGGCGCCGGGAGTCGAACCCGGGTCCGAATGCAGTCTGCGATGGCGTCTACGTGTATATTCCGTTTTTTAATTTAACGTCTTTTCTCTCCAACGGACAGGATGTCCAAGACGCGGTTTTGCTAAATTTAGTCGTTAGAGTCGCAAACGTTCTCTTTCGACGATCCCGCTAAAATTATGCCCTCAGCAAGTACACGGGAACTCCTTGTGAAGACATCCGGCTGACTAAGCAGCTAGAGCGTAACTGTCGTTGTTGGCAGTTGTGTTTTCCCGCCTTTTTAACACGCTGACAGGAAAGCGCGGCACGCAACCATGGCTTCTTTACACCCGTCGAAACCGTGTCGCCCCCGTTTTTCAAAGAACTTCTTCGCTTGGGGAATATAGGTATCTAATTTGTTATTCGCAACTTTAAAATTGTTATTAAATACTGTCGCTTGGAAATTCTATTCTGTACAGTCCCGGTTTTCCGCTCAGCAGGGGCAGCTCGCTTACGGCTTTGAATGCCGTTCTTATGTCTCTTTCTTTTGCTAATCGGCTTACTATCTGCACTATTCCCCCTTTTCCCGACTCGAAAATTTTGGCGTGTGCGGATTCTATGTTGATGTTGTGACTTCCCAGAATTGAGGTAATTCGACCTATTATTCCCGGCTTGTCCAAAACGGGAAATATTAGGTGATAGCCGGTTTCTATATCGCCTATGGGCACGTGTTCCATATTTTCGTAGCCCCACTGACGGGTAAACCACGCGCTGTTTTGCGCTTTGGCCAATCTCGCCGCATCGGACAACACCGCGCTTGCCGTCGGCTCGGGGCCGGCTCCTTTGCCGTAGAGCATTACTTCTCCTGATATGTCTCCGGTAAAATAAAACGCGTTAAACTCATTTTGAACCGACGCCAGCGGATGTTTGGCGCTTACCATTGCAGGATGAACTCTCAACTCCAGACCGTTTGAGGTTCTTCTTGCTATTGCCAATAATTTAATTACACACCCCAAGGATGCCGCCAGTTTGATGTCCTGTATCGTTACCTCGCTGATGCCTTCTGTATATATTTCGGACGGTAAAACCTCCGCTCCAAAGGCCATGGCCGCTAGTATAGAAAGCTTGTGCGCTGCATCGGCTCCTCCCACGTCAAAAGACGGATCGGTCTCGCTGAAGCCTAGGTCTATGGCATGTCTGAGCGCTTCTTCGTAGGAAATATTGTCTTCGGTCATTCTCGACAGGATATAGTTGGTGGTGCCGTTTAATATGCCCACAACTTTGCTAAACCTGTTGGCGCTTAAGGCATTTGCGATTGGACCTATTACCGGTGTGCCGCTACCCACCGAAGCTTCAAAGCACAAACCGCATTGTTTTGCTGCCGCCAGTTCGGTTAACTCTCTTCCGTTAAATGACATAGCCACTTTATTGGCGGTAACTGTATGGTGTCCTCTGCCCACGGATTCAAAAAGAGCGTCTTTTGCATCTCCCCCTCCTCCGATTAACTCTATAACGACATCAATATCATCTCGTTGAATAACCTTTTGCCATCCCTGAACCAAAAGTTCTTTGGGTACAACGGAGTCTCTTTCTTTGTCGATATGCTTTACAGCAATTGCCGCCAACTCAAATTCGAGACCGTCCCTTTGCCTATATAGAGAAGCTTTGTCGGCTATCAGTTTACAAAAAGCAGTTCCGACTCTTCCGCAGCCGATAAGACCTAATCTAATTTTTTTCATGTAGACCTCATGTGGGCGAGCACGGAAACCCGCCTATATTTGAGGGGATATATAACGTAAAAAATCGGATATGACGCGATTCAATTGTTCAAATTCGATTAAAAAACCGTCATGCCCGTTTTCTGAAGCAATTGTGGCAAGTTCGGCATCGATACCTGAGGCTTTCATTTCGTCTGCTATTTCTTTTTGTTCTTCTAGAGGAAACAGATAGTCGGTATCGATGCCTACAATTCTTACAGGACATCTTACTCTGGTTAAAGCTTGACCTATACTGCCGTGAGTTTCCCCCAAATCGAATAGGTCGGCGGCTTTGGTTAGATAAATATAGGTTATGGGATCAAAGCGCTCATCCAGTTTCTTGCCTTGATATCTAAGATAACTCTCCACTGCAAAAAGACATCCCTCATCCTGCCAAGACAAATCCGCTCTTGATCTATTATAGCGGCTTACAAATTCGCGTCTGGTTCTGTAGGTAGCAATACCCACCATTCTGGCTGTCTCCAAAGAGCGCCTCAGCAGCTCCTCATCTTTAGAATCAATACCTATGGAGAGAATCCGCCTCATTATCTCATGAAAAGCAATAACCCACGGACCTGCCCTAAACGCTGTAGCCATCGGAACAGCAGCACCCGCCGAGCCCGGAAATCTGGATATGAAATCAAGCACTATCATGCCGCCCACCGAGCCGCCGATAATGCATTTCCATTTGGATATTCCTAGATGCAATGTCAAAGCGTTTAAAACTCTCGACATATCTCCCACTGTTACAATCGGAAAAGAGTCGCCAAAGGGCAGCTGAGTTTGCGGGTTAATAGACGAGGGTCCGGTGGTTCCGTAGTTTGACCCCAGCCAATTGGCACAAACAATAAACATTTTGTCGGGATCTAACGCTAAACCCTGTCCTATTACACCCTCAAACCATCCGGGCCTATCTTCTTTGCCGTGAGAAGCGGCATGACTGTCTCCGGTCAGTGCGTGAACGACCAGAACCGCATTGGATGCGTCGTCGTTTAGCTTACCCCAGGTTTCGTAGGCTACGTCAATTGATGACAGAACCGAACCTCGCTCCATGTTTAGAGGTTCATCGACAAAAAGACGGGCAATACGAACTCTGTTTGAGTAGGAACCTATGCGGACTTCAACGATTGGGTCGGTATAACAATTACAGGAATTCATTATTCGAGATTTAAGGCTTTCCAAATATCATCTACCGGCTCTGTTCCGACAGACAATCTGATCAGGTGAGGGTCAAATCCGTATTCTTTCCGAAATTCTTCTGTTTCATGATAGTGGGCCATCATAATATAGGGACAAAGCAAACTGGTTTCGCCTCCAAGCCCCGGACCTTTCTTAACAGGGTCTTTAACAGAGTCGTAAAACTGTCTCAAGGCTCCGCGAGTGTTGTCTTTGAGTATAAACGACATTACACCGCTTCTTCCGGGAGCAAGATACTGAGAGGCAATATTTTCTTGTTCATCGGAATCAAACCCGGGATAATAGACTTTAGAAATCTTTGAACATTTTCTCAATCGATCGGCCAACTCTATTCCCGAATTGTTTATTATTTCCATACGTGCCGAAAAGCCTTTTAGGTTTTCGAGCAAGACCGCCGCTTGGTTGTCACACATTCCCACATCAACAGCAGCAGCAATATCCTCCAGAATAACAAGCATTTCTTTTGACGACGAAACAGCAACGCCTCCCAAATGATTTAGTTTACCGCTCAGGAACTTGGTAGTTGAATGCAGAACAATATCAAACCCTAAATCTAACGGATGAAAGTTGTACGGCGTAGCTATGGTGGCATCTGTTACCACAAACGCATCCCTGGCGCGTGCTCTTTCCAGCAACATTGCAACATTGGGCAAAAGCAGTTTGGGATTGGTCGGGGTTTCAAAATAAATTAAGGCCGGCCCTTTTTTTAGCTCCTCATCAAGCATTTCTATAGTAAAATTGTCCGGAAGATGGGTACAGTGAAAAGACATAATCTCTTTCGGCCACCTAGTAACAATTGTCATCGTATCCACATAAGCTGAGCCGATGGCAATAACTCTTCTTTTTAAATACATTGAGGCCAGCATTACTGAAGAAATAGCTGCCATTCCGGATTGAAATAAAACCGCACCTGCTGCGTTTCGACCTTCCATGTCGGTTAGTGCAACTTTAAGTTTCGATTGAACGTCATGGGTCTTTTCAACTGCACTTTCACCCATTTTGTGAATGTCAAATCCGGAGCCCCAAGTACGTCTCAACTTAACCAATCGCTCATAATCTTTTTGAAGTTTTAGGCATGCCACAGTTACACCGTCCACTTCTACCAATATAAGAGTCGAAGGATCTCCGACAACTCTGGAGCTTTTTTTGCCCGGATGCATGCTGTTCATAAACAACAGTGCGCTTTCTTCTACCGCAAAAAAACCTCGGCGAGGAAAATACCTTTGAATGAAATCATTGAGTATGAAATGTGCCTGTCTAAGAGACGGGAAAGCCAAAGCATAGGGCATACCTGTAGCTATTCTGGCAAGGTGCTCCTTGACAGCAACCATCCTGTTGGAAACAAATCGAGGATAGCCGTGTTCTAGACAAATAATCCCTTCTTCGTAATCAATTACGTCTTGCAATAAGGGGAGCTCAACGGAAACGCCGAATTCTCCGCCTATCGGCTTGCTGACAAAGTTTCTAACCGGCCCGTTCATTGTGGTATTCTAACACCATTTTAGCCAAAATCAGCCATTTTTTTTATAACATGTAACCGAGAGCTTGAAGTTGTACTTGTAGGAAAATTTCATTTTGGTTGTGCAACAAGCAAGGTAAATCCGCGAGAATTTGACGCTTTGCGATCAAATGTTACTGTGGTTGCTGCGCCTTCGACTTCGTGGAGTCTCCCGATTATATAATCTGAAAAATCCGCAGAACCGGCTTCAAATTGCTTCAGCGCGTCCCAGGCGATATCAGCACGCTCAATTTTTAGCTCTCGTGCCGATAATAATTTTTCCAAAATTTGACAAGCGGATTTTCGATCGTAACGATATGCACGCTGCAATACCCAAACCAACTCACAAAGAACAACCAAACAAATAAATCCCGGAGTTTGCTCGCTGATTTCTGTTTCAAGAAAATCGGTTGCAAGGACGGCCTCATCTCCGTCCTGCGTAATGTACCGAACAAGTACGTTAGTATCAATCCCTGTCATGGGATGCTGCTCCGCTACTAATTGCCTCGTCATAGTCCTCTTGAGACAATCCTTTAATTGGGGAAGCTATAATCCCCTTCAACTCTCGAATTGATATTTTCACAGGTATCAACTCGACGCGACCGTCTTCTCGAACCACAAAATCCACCTTGTCACCGCTTCGCAATCCCAGGCGGCTCCGTACTTGCTCGGGCAAGGTAATTTTTCCTTCAGCTGTCACTGTGCTCATCATTGTTATCAGACCCCTTCCGTACATCAATCATACCGCAGCGCTGCTGATAGCGGAAACAGGTACGCTGGTATCTTCATTGTGGTATTCTAACACCATTTTAGCCAAAATCAGCCATTTTTTTTATAACATGTAACCGAGAGCTTGAAGTTG
>CAYWLQ010000021.1:5712-16188 GCA_964458775.1 uncultured Myxococcales bacterium
TTTTAGCCAAAATCAGCCATTTTTTTTATAACATGTAACCGAGAGCTTGAAGTTGAGCTTTGAGATCATCAGGAACATCTGCACTCTCAGATTCCGACGGAGCGGAGACCGCGTTCACTGCAATTTCAGACGAGCGCCAGTTCGCCTTATTGGGAGCACCGATGAATTGTCCGAGGGCAATACGAAGCGCTCTTAATGCCAAGGGATATTTTTCGTCATCATCTCTGGTTTCGCGGGGATCGAGTGCCAAATTACAGAGATATGTATTAGACGGTCCCTTCATTCGCAATTTAAAGTCACCTTGACGAGCAGTCCAAGAAAGATTTCGATTATCAGCTTCACTATAGAAACATGAAAAAGATACGGCAACAGGATTTGCAGTATCGCCGTTACATATAGGCAGAACATCCTCTCCCTCAATAGAAGACGGAGCCTCAGCACCTATCGCACTCAATACAGTGGGCAAAATATCAGCGAGATTGACATCAACTTTAGAACGAACACCTGCAGGCACAACCCCGGGAGCACGAATAACAAACGGAACATGAAGAAGTTCTTGGAAAAGAGTATGACCGTGTCCTACCGAGTCATGATCAAAAAATTCTTCACCGTGATCGGAACAAACGACGATAACCGTATTATCCAACACTCCGAGCTTTTTCAGTCCGTCCAAAAAATGACCGAAATAGCGATCATGATAGGTAATTTCGCCGTCATACAAAGACTCCAACCTCTTTTTATCGCGAGCGTTAAGGATAACCTTTTTGCGCTTTACTTCCTCAAGCAAGTTGCCGGTGCTGCGATTTTTTACAGGTCCTTCATACTGTCCGGCATCATACATTTTAAGGTCTTCATCGGGCGGATCGTAAGGAACATGCGGATCTATGGTTTGAATATAGGTAAAAAACGGCTTTTCTTTGTTTTCGGCAATGAAACTGAGGGCATCTTTGTACACGTTTTCAGCATCGGTGTTTTTGTTCTCTCGAATGTAGTTAATGTATTTACCCCAACCTCGGTTAAAACCGAATTCGCCGGCCAAGTATCCGTTAGCAATAAAGGCTCCGGTATTGAAACCAAGAGGCTGAAAGTATTCTGAAGCCAGTTTCACAGATGCAGCAACTCGAGATGAATGCCCTCTAGCCTTGTGAGTATCCGGATAAAGGCCGGTCAAAATAGTAGCGCAGGACGGTTTTGTCCAATTAGACGGAGCCTGACACTGCTCAAACAGAGTTGACTCCTTTACAAATTTTTCAAAAGCCGGTGTTTTAACATATGTCTTATCATATGCAGTCAATTTGTCTGCTCTTAAGGTATCTATGCAGAGCATGACCACGTTTTTGGCTTTTCCTGAAGTCGCTAACTGGGGAGGTCTGATGCGAATAGAAGCATCGCCGAGAACGGCACGACCGAGGGAGTCTCCGTTGGTAGAGATGCTCAATTTCACAAGCTTGCCTTCCATTTTGGAAAGATCCAACATCTCATGGTGCCAACTTGACCCTGAATAGTTCTTCGATAACAATTCGATAGGGTCTCCGCCGTCAACCGGAGCAGCATGAACCCTTATCCCGACGTCATGCGACTTCTTGCCGGCTCCGGCAGTACTCGCGCCTACAGACATACATAGATTGGCTGTTTTAGGAACGTTCAAGTAATAATCTAAAGACGAAGGCATTGGAAGCAACAAGCCAATCTTTTCTTCGTTATTTATTTTAAACGGTTGCACCAAACGATCGACGTGAGGAGGTTCGAAATTCTGCCCTTGAGGAAGGTCGTCTCCTTCCTTGATTATTCTTATGTAGTCCACTGCAAAGGAAGCAGGAGCACCGCCTACCAGCTTATCCGCTGTCTGATAAACAAATTTTAACGCGTTTTCTCCTCTAACAACTGTCTCAACAGGTGCCTGAATACGATAGTCCTCAAAAGAATCTCCTTTGAGAGTAACACGACTCAACGGTTTGTCATTGAGATATACCGATAAAGTATCACGTCCCGCTTTCTTTGCCCTGATCACAATAGTAAGAGGAGCAACCTCCATAACACTAAAATAAACTCTAGAAGGCGAAGATGATGCAAAAGTATAGCTCATACCGTTCATGGAAGTGTCATTGTCCCATCCGCTCATCCAACCGCCGAGAGTATATTTGTAACGTGCAGCCGAACCGAAATCAGCAAACTCTCCGTAGTGGAAGATATCAGCCATATGAACAGATTCTGCTAAATCAAATATTTTTTTCAAACCGACCCATGGAGTTCCTTTTGCAGCAGCATCGGGTTTGGCAGACGACTGCTCAGCTTCCTTGTTTCCGCATCCTCCCAAGAAGACACTTCCGGCAAGTGCACAAGAACTCGCAGATATAAATTCTCGTCGCGTTACACAAACGGCTCTTTTAGGAGAAATATCAACTGTATTTGTCTTAAAATCTTGCTTTTTTAATGCCATTTTTGCTCCGTCAATCAACAAAAAATACCGGAAAAACCGGATCGTTTTAATAGACATACCCAAGAAATCGTAAAATTGGAAACAAATCTCCCCCAATTTATTACGATTTTTGAGAAAGCTGTGAAGCGTTACAAAAATTCAGAGCAGCTTTGCCGATTATCGGCATCAATAATTCTCATAAATTATCAATAACCGATCGCAAATATTGACCCTAATCCTATGAAACCGTACATTGCTGTCCGATGAAACTGTTCGAAAACTATCTTGATACTTTATCAGCCGGCTTTTCCGACCAAGTAGTGACAATAGGAAACTTTGACGGCATTCACAAGGGACATCAGGTTCTTCTCAATAATGCCAGAAAAGAGGCCGACCGCTTGAACGCGGGGCTTCTAGTGCTCACCTTTGAGCCTCATCCGGCATCCTTTCTTTATCCTGACAACATAATTCCCAATTTGCTTTCAAAAGATCGAAAAACCGAAATTTTTACTTCGCTGGGTGTTGATATTTTACTTTATCAGAAGTTTGACAATGACTTTGCTTCTTTGCCGGTCGAAGCTTTTATAAAAGAGGTATTGGTTAAAGCTCTTCGTGCACGAGTAATAGCAGTGGGAACAAATTTCACATTCGGCTCGGATCGCAAAGGTAACACAAACACACTGCATGAATTCGGCAAATTGCTGGGATTTACCGTTATATCAGAACCTCTGGCAAAAGACGGAGAGTCATCGATTTCCTCTTCAAGAATTCGGCAATTGTTGCTTAACGGAGACATAAGACAATCGACGTCACTTCTCGGAAGATATTATGAGCTTTCGGGACAAATAAAAGAAGACCGTAAAATCGGAAGGGAAATGGGGTTTCCGACGATAAATTTGACCGATGTCTCAGTATTAAAGCCCAAAAGCGGCATTTACGCTGCATTTTGTGAAATTACTTCCGACAACAATGACTCCGTTTTAAATCGATACTTAGCCGCTGTTTATATAGGTAATCGCCCGACAATGAAGGCCGGTTTCTCTATCGAAGCACATTTACTCAATTTTAACGGTAATCTATATGGTAGCAAGGCTTCTTTGTATCTGGTAGACAGAATTCGTGACGATATTGAGTTTTCTGACGCAGCTTCGCTAACCGCGCAAATAAAAGATGATATTATGCGCATCAGTCGGATACTGGAACAAGAGAGATGACAGAAGAGAAACAAGAAGAACTATATGTTACAGTATCCATGGCCGAAATACTTCTGGCACAAAACATGGTCCAAGAAGCCGGTAGAGTAATAGCCAAACTAAAAAAAACCGAGCCGGATAATCCGCGCATTGCAGAACTGGCAACCAGACTCGAAGAAATGAAAGAACTTAAATCTTCGATTATTCCATCTCCGCCTTCCTGCGGAATTGACCGGGTCTTCTTGTTTGTTATCAATTCCGGGTTGGGTGTCGAATGGGAACTTACGGAAACAGGACTGGCCATAGCCAAAAGAGCAGCAAAGTATTCAGGAAGACCGGTGGTAAGGCTTTTTACTGCAACTGCCGGCCCCAGAGGTGTTCGCACTCAATTAAGAGATCTTGATTTACCTTCTCTCATAGGGTCAACTGTTGTGCCCGGTATGCCGAGATCATCAGTCCACGTAGCAGCAGTGGGCTATCTCGCAAACACGGGTCTTTTTGTTTCTTCAGCACAATCCGCATCTTTAAAGGTCGACCTTTGAATAAATTAAGAATGAATCGGCTTGCTAAGCCCTTTAATGTGGTATTGGTGGAACCCGAAATACCGCAAAACACCGGAAATATAGCTAGATTGTGCGCAGCAACAGGCAGTCGTTTGCATTTGGTGGGGAAGCTGGGCTTTTCAATAGACGAAAAAGCTGTAAGGCGTGCCGGTCTTGACTATTGGTCATTAGTCGATGTAATTCAGCATCCTGATTTAGCTTCGTGCCTTAGCACCATAGAAGCCAAAGAACATATTTTTTTAACCACCAAAAGCAAAAGATGCTACATAGACGCACCGTACAAACCCGGCTGTGCCTTGATTTTCGGAAAAGAAACCAAAGGTCTAGCTCCCAAAATCATGGAAGAAAATGCAGAAAATCTTTACTCAATTCCGACCGTAGAAAACTCTGTACGTTCTCTTAATCTCGCAAATTCAGTTTCAATCGTATTATACGAAGCCGTCAGGCAGATAGGAGCGTTTGAATTCTACCAACCTGAAGTTATGTGAAGTTCTTTGATTTTGCCGTTAACGGTGCTGCTTAATTCGACCCTATCTACATATTCTGAGATTTTATTAAAACTAACTATCTTCCATTTGCTCCACTTATAACGATCTTTTGGCGGAGTAACCTTTTTACTGATTAACTTGTCTCCCAAATAGAGCGACACAACAAACGATGAATTTTCGTCAGATAGTATTTCGACTGTAGAAATTTTAGTTTCTTTTTCGAGATATATTTGTTCGGATGAACCGTGTGACAAATCAAATTCGGCAGCATTAGAGGGTGTATTGCCGTAACTTTTTACAATATCTTTCGGATGCGGAATCTGCTCAATCAGGTTAAAAGGCAAAAGACGTAATTTTTTAATTGTTGTAATAGGCAACACTTCATCTACCACAATGTTTGTAAAGCCCTTTTGTTGTACGAGATTTGCAAATCTATCAATATTGCCGCTATAAAGGCTGTTCCTAATTTCAGCCACATGCCTGCGTTGCTCAGGAGTAGTTCTGGCAATACAACCGTTATCTATAGGATGATTGTGAAACATTTGAAAAACAAATTGATTACATGCTCTAGTCGGCACCGACGTATGTAAAACAGGTCCGTCAACCAAAGCAGAGAGCACCTTTTCATCCACCGTGTAGCGAAATCGCTCCTGCGGAGGAGGAGAGTATTTTTCAGCCATTGTCCAAAGCAGAACAAGAGAGGAAAGAGTATAAGCAATAGTGCGGTTGTTCTTCTTTTCCGCGAAAAAAATGTGCATTCGATTTAGTCCCAAAGACATAAAAGGCATGAGAAAAAAAATACCGATGAGGGCAATGCGAACCGGACTTCGATTTTGATCAAACGGAGGAAGCTTCATCATATATGCATAGGGCATTGTTATGCCGGTATCTACGTTAAACCACTTAAGAGTGGTGCCCAAGCTTAGGACAATAAAAAACAGAGCTAACACTGAGCTGAAAACAAGAAAGATATTCTTCGGTCTAATGATACCGATAACAACAAACAGCATTACTGAAAATCCCAAAAAGGTCTCACGTCCGTGAAGCGCCTGTGTCATCTTTGACGCCAACGGCTGAAATAAGGTTCCATAGAGAATGCCGTATCCCTTCCAAGGAATAAAGAAGCTTGCTCCGTTAGCCGCAAGCCTTGAGAAATCGTCGAGTGCCGGTTTTACAACCTCCGCATCCGAAGAAAAATAGAAATACAAAAACGGACTTGTCAGAGCAATAAATACAACAATGCTCAATGCGATATTAACAAATCCCAATAGCTTAATTTTTTCTATAAGAATTTTTCGGGATGAGCCGAACGCAAACATAAGCAATATAAACAGAATCAGAGCCATTACATTAAATATCGCAAATTCAGTCAAATACACTGACCATGCAATAATTGCCGAAAACAAAAGTGCTCTCAACCTAGAGGGCTTTTCCCAAAGCAGCATTCCGACATAGGCTGTTATCGGCAAAGTACAGATCGCCATCAGATTGAGATGCTTCCAATGCCAATAAAAGAAACTGCTGAATGCATAAGCAACAGCCGGAATAGCACAGGAAAACCAATTAAATCCAAATCGTTTTAACAAAAGAAACGTGAAAAACACAGAACAAAAAAAAGAAAGAAAAACTATTATATTGAAAGCATAAATTGGATAATAGTCAGAAAATCCGGTCAGCACTTTGACAAGCAAAACCACAGGAAACCAACCGATCATAAGAGGCAAAGTCCCAAGAGTTGCGCCGACGGGGTAGTAAATCTTGTCGGTAACAAAAGGGTTTTTGCCATCAAGGAAATTTTCACAGACATGCCAAAGATCCCAAGTAAACACTCCGGAGTCTTCTAAATATCCGGGATAAAGCGGAATATATCCGTCCAAAGGAAAAACATACTGATGGACCATTATGGCGGTTAAAACGAGAAAGAAAAAGAAATTAAATACATATTTTCTTTCCCCTGTCTTTATTTTGCTGATAATTGTATCGAGTATATTTTTGATGTAATTAGTTATGCTCAACATGATAGGTCAGCACACCTTTTTGGATTGTTCTATCGACGAAATGTCTTTCTTTAGACAAGCAAGATAATGCGCACTGAATCGTGCAAATTTAGATTTTTCAAGACGATGTTCCAATCCTTGTAAAATACGCATTATACGCATTGGTATAAAATCAGGCAAAAAGGTAAAATATGCATTATGTTTACTCCAAACAGAACCGCTTACTTGAGGCAGGTTAACCGGAGAAATCCATTCTTCTGTTCCTTCATCTATCTTGTTTAAGATCGGAAACAAATAACCCATATAAAATCTAAAAACAGGATTGAGGGTGTTTATCTCGTGAAGCATAAAAATACCGCCGGGTTTAGAATTCGAACAATTTCTGTTAACACTTTGGCTCTGACAACCGGGTCCGTAATATGATGAAGGACATTTATACTATATACAAAATCAAAAGTATTAGACTGAAAAGGGAGCTCACTGGCGTCTGACTGTGCTGTGTTAATTTTTTGCCCTATAAGTGATGCATTTCCGACAGCATTTTTTAACTGCTCTATTGACCTATCAACACCCCACATAGAATATCCCTTTTTCGCCAATTCCAAAAGATACCACCCTTGACCGCAACCCAAATCCAAACCTAGTGCACCGGAACGAATAGCATTTTCTGCAATACATTTTTCTGTGACATTTACCTTTTTGCTAAGCAGTCGTTGCCTTATATGCTCGGGAATTTGACCTTCATATTCGTTTGCGATGTCATCAAAATGATTGGAAGTATCGGATCTTCTCAAATAATCTGCAAGGCTATCACGTTTTACAAACAAAACTAAAATGCCTAACAACACAGAAAACCAAGCAGTTCCTGTTCTAAAAATCACAACAGACAAAATTGAGTAAGTATCATCAATGCCGAACAATTGCATAAGTTCAATCAGTGATGATCCGGTTACAGATATTCCGACCGGTACCCCTGACATTCCGCCGAGCAAGGTACTGTGAGAAAAACTATCGAGCGCCTCAATAAAGCCGAGGGACTCTGATACTCCGGATACAACAAACTGCAGTGCAAAAACCGGCAATATCCAAGAAACAAGGGAAATCACTGCCACTATCAAGGTTGAATACAATGAAAAGACAAAACCGGGCGTTTTTTTTGAGCTAAAAAATAGGAGCAAAAATGTAATGATAAAACCTGCACAAAATGACGACACTCCTGCATTAAAACCGTATTTAGCAAAAATCCAAAAGGTGCTGAGAATAAAAACATCATTGGCTCGTTCAATCAGCCATGCAGAAAATAAATTTCCAACTGCAACATGATGTCCTCGACGCACCAACGGTACACGAATCAGCTCTCCTATACAAAACGGGGTCAATATCATCGGCAGGGTAGCAAAATACAGCAACAAACCGGTTCGAGTTGCAATTTCATGAGTATTTCTTCGTATAAGAAAATACCATCGTAACCACCTAAGAACCAAGTTGGCAAAAGTAAAACAACAACAAAGTGCGATATATCCAAAGCTTTCCCATGAAAAAATCAACGGTTTTATTGTTGAAATGTTAATTGTTCTAAACCATAGAAAAGTAAAAAAAGAACCTAATACACCTAAAATAAGCAAATACAGTTTTAATTTAAGTTTCATATTTAACCGACAGATACTCTTTGCATTGGCACTTAAAACAATATCAAAATTGGATAAAACTTAGATACGGTTATAAATGAGTTCGATGCTGCACAAGTTATGTTAAACGGCAGGCATAGTGTCAATATTTTTTTCTTTTCTATAAAACTTCGTCAACACAACACACACACATCCTATGACACAGCACACACCCACACAGCACACACCCCCCTATGAGGATCAATTTGATATAATTGATATTTTTGAGAATATCCAAAACACTCAATCTGCTTTTGTCTGTAAATTCCACGCTGCTTTACCTATACGGTTTATAGGGAATATTCATTTATGATAGTTGTTTGGTAAGAAACGATAGGGAGAATTATAATGAAAATAGGTATTATCATTGAAACCAAAGAGCCTGAAAAATCTTGGAACGCTCTGCGTTTTGCCGTAACTTCAAAGAAACAGGGACATGAGGTAAAAGTATTTTTAATGGGCGAAGCTGTTGAAATTCAAAATCTTACCAACGACAAGTACGATGCGGCTGCTCAGCTAAAGGAATTTGAAAAAGTCGGCGGAGAGATCCTCGCATGCGGTACGTGTTTAAAATCTCGCATGATGGACGGAAACGAGGTCTGTCCTATATCAACCATGATCGATTGTGTTAACATGGTAACATGGGCGGATCGAGTCTTAACATTTTGATCTAGCAAACATGATTACTGTTGAAAGAAGATTAGCTATGACACACTTGGCAACACCCATTGAACAAAATCCCAAAGGATTGAAAATTATTTTCGCCACATACATTTTACTGTGCGTAATCGGAATAATAAGCGCATGGCATTTGGTCGAGGTCTTTAGACAAACTCATACGGCACCGGAAGCGCACGACAGTTTTTGCAATCTGAGCGAAGGCATGAACTGCGATAAGGTAGCTCTTCATGATGACTTTTCTGTTTTTCTAGACACACCCGTTGCGGTGTGGGCAATTGCCGGATATTTGTTTGTTGCATTGCTCTCTGCTATCGCTTTGTTTCGCTCTAGATCGCGTTTCGGACTGGGATTTTTATTTCTATTCGGCATTCTTTTTGTTGTCGTTTCCCTATGGCTTGTTTATGCGATGCATTTCGTAATAGGTTCTTGGTGTATTGTCTGTTTGTCTATCGATGTTATTAATTTTGCGTTATTCGGAATCAGCATTGCCGCTTTGCGAATCTCAAAACAAACTGTAAGTGCAGCTGTTATTTCAGATTTCAAAAGCCTTATTACACTACCCTTGCAAACAGTTCTTTTGGCAGCAGGGGGAATCGGCTTGCTTTCAAGTGCTTGGTTCTATGGACAAAATCTGCAAGTTCGTATCGAACAGGATCGCAAAGCACTAAATATAAAAGAAAAACCTAGTTCGGACACGCGAGCGACAAAAATGATATACGCATCTCGAAAAGACGAGAAACTGGAAGAGCACACATGGGCCAAAAAGACAGCAGATACTCCTTTGGCTGAGGCATGTGCAAGTTCTGAAAATCCTGCTGTGTCAGTGGTTCAGGTCGGCACAGACGACAATGGGGTCTATTGGAAGGGTGCTGAGACCCCAAAACTCATAATTCACGAATTCACAGATTTTGAATGTCCTTATTGTCGCAATGCTCACATGATGGTCAACAAGTTACTGGCAAGCTATGCCGGTCAGATTAGGGTATATCACCGGCATCTTCCGCTTGATCACGCTTGCAACAGCTCTCTGCAAAAACCTTTTCATCAGCGAGCCTGCGAACTCTCTCGTATTTCTGTTTGTGCAGGCAAGCAAGGACGATTCTTTGAAATGACTGACTACCTTTTTCATAACTCACAAATTATTCGTTCTCAAAACATGACGGCAGAAGAAATAGCAAAAGCTCTTGAGCTGGATTTAGGAAAATTCAACTGTTGCATGGGCGAAGAAGAATCAATGCTTCCCATTACAAACGATCTCAAAGAAGCTGAGTCACTCAATCTCAGGGGCACTCCGGCCTTTGTTATAGACAAGCAGGTCTATTACGGCAAAATTCCGGATGAAGCTCTGAAGTCGCTGGAAACGTTGGGACAGTAAAAACGAGTGAATGAAGAGCTTTCGCTTAAAAGCCTTTCCATCAATCACTTTACAGGTTCAATTACAAAAAATTTAAAGAACTTCTGTTGAAAA
>CAYWLQ010000021.1:16288-42619 GCA_964458775.1 uncultured Myxococcales bacterium
TATTTTCTGCTGCTTTGGAAGAATTGGGATACCAAATGCCTTACCAAGGTTTTTCATCAATGAGTGACGGCTACAATGCATCAGCTGTTTGGAGTAGATATCCTCTGTCCAATTTTGAAGAAATTCTTAGTGAAAACACTCGAACTGTTTACGTATTTAACGCTGCCGTTAATAAGAAGAATGTTTTGTTTATGTCTTGTCATTTAAAATCAGGCGGCGATACCAAGTCTGTAGCGATTCGCATTGAAGAGGCTCATCGAATCGAGAAATACATTTCGGACAATCTTGAACCTTCCATAGGAGATATTATTCTTTTGGGGGATATGAACACTATGAGTGCTGCTGACCGGTCCTCAGGAGGAACTATCGATATATTGTCTTTAAGATCCAATAATCCTGATGACGAAACAGATGATTTCTATCCGGTCAATTATATTGAATTACCCAACATATTTACCTACCCGCTATCAAAAGCAATTCTAGATCACATTATTTTGTCTCCCCCCGCAAGGCAAAAGTATATTCCTAATTCTATTAAAATTCCGACACTTTACGGCGACGGACCCTTCGGGCCTTCGGATCATTTACCTGTTGTTATTAAACTCAACATCTGAATTATATTGCATGTATTATTTTTCACGATTTTTTATTCGTGACACTTGACACGTGTTTTGAAAGGTTCTATACATAGTGCAACTTGGACACGCTAAAAAATGCTGTCCGATAACACTTGATGTTCAGGAGTATTCCAAATGTTGAAAGAACCCAAAAAACCCGAATCTACCTGGACATTTTTGACCAATCACTCTCATGTGCTTTTGTGTTTGGCAAAATCGCCCTCAGCTAGAATTAGAGATTTGGCATTGGAAATAGGTATTACAGAAAGAGCTGTTCAAAGAATAGTTTCTGATCTAACCGAAGGCGGTTATATAGATAAAATCAAAGACGGACGTTCTAATACCTACACTGTGGACATAACCAGAAATCTCAAACACCCTATTGAGTCCCACAGAAAGATATCAGATTTGATATCGGTAATTTACGGTGTAACAGAGATTAATGAGAACAAAACTGATTTTTCGGATAGCTGTGTCAAAGAGGAGGAGGCAACACTATGAGATTAATTCTTACCGGCGTTAAGTCCTCCGGTAAATCCACAGTCGGTCCGATTTTGGCAAAGTATCTTCAAACCGATTTTGTTGATTTAGACGACATCATATTAGGGCTTAACCGCGAACAAGGAAGAGCAGCAGACACCTGCGCTGAGATATATAAGATATTCGGAGAAGAGGAATTCCGTCGATTGGAAAGACTAGCTGTATCAGAAGCTGCCAAAATAGAATTCGGTGTAATTGCAACAGGCGGTTCAACCTTATTGGACTCTGCTCTTAGAGAGCGTCTTAAGAATGGATCATTATTGTTTTTTTTAAGAGCTCCGGCTTCAATTCTATGGAGCAGGGTTTCAGCAAAGGCGCTTCCTCCTTTTTTAGAAAATGAAGAAGACCCCCAAAAGGCGTTTTTTAACCGAGTGGAACTTGTAGAAAAAGTTGTAATGCCGAATTGTGACTTTGTACTTAGCGTGGAGGAGCATCTGCCGCAAGAAATAGCGTTGTCTGTTTTCAAACAACTAGAAAACAGAATCGATCTCATAAAGGGAGAACCTTCAGGTCATTCTAAAACAATATCCGGTTGCCCATGTTGCAGATAGAAACCGGATTGCGTCGATTTGAAACACACGTTTCAGTCTCACAGCTAAGAGACCGAAGAAACTGAGAAATTGGAGATCGCGACTGTGAAAAACAAGGGAAATAGACCGGCGATTTTCTTGGATCGTGACGGAACCTTGATTGAAGATGTGGGTGTTTTAAGCAACCCAAACTTCATTCGTCTGTTTCCCGACACAATACCGGCCCTAAAAAAACTACAAACGAGGTATTTGCTGTTTGTGGTAACAAACCAATCGGGAATTGCAAACGGTAATATATCAATGGAACAGGTAAATATCGTAAATAACCGATTGTCAGAAATATTGCTGAACGAAGGTATTGTAATAGAGAAGTTCTATGTTTGTCCGCACAATCGAACAGACCGATGCAACTGCATTAAGCCTAACCCGACTTTTCTGTTACAGGCAGAAGAGGAATATAATATCGATCTTTCCGGCTCTTATGTAATAGGCGACCATCCTCATGATGTGCTTACAGGAGATCAAGTAGGAGCTCTGGGAATGTATGTTCTAACAGGTCACGGCGTAAAGCATCATTCGGAATTGCCGAAAGGTCGACAGGTGTTCGACTCCATAGGGTGTGCCGCTGATTGGATTATTGACAATTTTTTTTTCAAGGCTGTCAAAGACGGCTCTAAGATGGTATCAGAGTGCGTAAAATTTTTGCCTTAGCGCAAAAGAGGATACTTAAACATGAATAAAAAACCGCTTGTCGCTATTATTATGGGAAGCGCTTCTGACAAGGATGCAATGGCACCGGCCGGTAAGGTGCTCTCGGAATACGGTGTTTCCTTTGAAGCACATGTTATGTCAGCGCATAGAACGCCCGAGCGTGTGCATGAGTATATCAGCGGAGCATACGAAAAGGGTATTCGCGTGATAATCGCAGGCGCCGGGAAATCCGCTCATCTGGCGGGGGTTGCCGCATCTTTAACATGCATTCCGGTTATCGGATGTCCCATGGAAACCTCTGACCTTGGAGGAATGGATTCGTTGCTTTCCACCGTACAAATGCCTCCGGGCATTCCGGTTGGAACCGTTGCAATTGGGAAATCAGGTGCCAAAAACGCAGGACTGTTCGCTTTGTCTATTTTGGCGGCAAGCGATGCTTCGTTATATGAAAAATTAAAAACCAACAGAGTAAAAATGGCAGCAGATACCGCAAAAGCGGACAAAGAACTTCAATCGGAGGACTGGGTGGCAAATCAATAGGGATCTTGCAGACCTGAAATTATAAATTCAAATGAAAGACTAATTCATTAGTAAGGAGTGAAAAATGTACAAAGTAGAAAATCAAAAATTGCTCGACTGGGTAGCCGAAGTTCAGGCCATGTGTAAGCCCGACAGCGTCTACTGGTGCGACGGTTCCAAAGAAGAGTATGATCGTCTAATCAACGAAATGATCGCATCAGGTGCCTGTGTAAAGCTAAACGAAAAGAAACGACCAAACTGCGTTGCTTTCAACTCACATCCGTCTGATGTGGCCAGAGTCGAAAACCGCACCTATATTGCCTCTAGAACCAAGGAAGAAGCCGGTCCCACCAACAACTGGATAGACCCGGTGGAATTGAAAAAAACCATGAGCGCCCTTTATGACAGTTGTATGAAGGGACGCACTTTATATGTAATTCCTTTCTCAATGGGACCGATCGGATCTCCTATTGCAAAAATTGGCATTGAGATAACAGACTCTCCCTACGTTGTGGTCAACATGCATATCATGACCAGAGTCAGCCCCAAAGTTATCGAGCTTCTCGGTAAAGACGGCGAATTCATTCCCTGTCTGCACTCGGTGGGCGCTCCCCTCGAAAAAGGACAAAAAGATGTTGCTTGGCCTTGCGCTCCTATAGAGCAAAAATACATTGCTCACTTTCCAGAGGAGAATCTGATTTGGTCCTACGGTTCCGGTTACGGCGGCAACGCTCTGCTCGGAAAAAAATGCCTTGCTCTGAGAATCGCTTCCAACATGGCTCGTAAAGAGGGTTGGATGGCCGAGCATATGCTAATTCTGAGAATTACCAATCCTGAAGGTCGCAAATTTCATATCGCTGCTGCCTTCCCGTCAGCCTGCGGCAAGACCAACCTCGCTATGTTGCAGTCCACAGTATCCGGATGGAAAGTCGAAACCATCGGCGACGACATCGCTTGGATGAAACCCGGACCGGACGGGCGCCTCTATGCCATCAATCCGGAATACGGTTTCTTCGGCGTGGCACCCGGAACTTCGGAAAACTCCAATCCCATGGCCATGGCGTCCATAAGAGAAAACGCTATCTTCACTAACGTGGTAGTGACCGAAGACAAAGACGTTTGGTGGGAAGGTATGGATGTTCCATGTGATGGCGGAATAGATTGGAAAAACAATCCCTGGAAGCCTGGCATGAAAGATGCCGACGGCAAGCCTGTATTGGGTGCTCATCCCAACAGTCGTTTTACCGCTCCGGCAAGTCAATGTCCGGTAATCTGCGAAGATTGGGAAAAACCCGAAGGCGTACCGATCGATATTTTCGTATTCGGCGGTCGCAGATCATCAACTGTACCGTTGGTTCACGAAGCATTTGATTTTAATCATGGTGTGTTTATGGGTGCGACTGCAGCATCTGAAACCACTGCCGCAGCATTAGATGTTAAAAGCGCCATGCGCCGCGATCCTTTTGCTATGCAGCCCTTCATCGGCTACAACGCCGGCGATTATTTTCAACACTGGTTTGATATGGGAAAATCTCTTGGCGACAAAGCTCCAAAGATATTTTATGTAAACTGGTTTAGAAAAAGCGACTCAGGCAAATGGCTCTGGCCCGGCTTCGGCGACAATAGTCGAGTACTCAAGTGGATGTGCGAGCGAGTTGCAGGCAAAGTAGATGCCGTAAAAACTCCTATCGGCATGATGCCCTGCGAAGGAGACCTCGACATTACAGGCCTTAACGTTCCGGCAGAGGATCTAAAAGAACTGCTGAGCGTAGATAAAGCCAAATGGAGAGAAGAAATTCCGATGGTGGAAGAGTATTTGGTAAAATTCGGAGAAAGACTCCCGGCTCAAATGAAAGAGCAATTGGCAGCCCTTGCCTCCCGCTTGAAATAATCTAATCTTACTTGCGTTCCATTCCCACTGTCTTAGATTCATATTTCAGTATTAGTCACGTTCAAGGCAGAGCAGTTGAGATAAACGGTGTACTCCATGGAAGAATTCCATATTCTTCTATAGCATCGTTCGGCGGTTCGATGTCGGTGTCGGAAATTGAACAAGGAAATCTTTCTTTTAGAGTATAGGTACGATCCCACGCTTTCATGGTGTTTGACTCTTCCTCAAAGATCATATCACCGAATTTAAATTCTGCTGCCGGCACTCCTAAATCCCATTCAAGAGCACCTGCTGTTGCAAAAACAACTTCCAATTCCCTAACACGGCCGGATAGTTCTTCTATAAATCTTGCCATTGAAACCATTGCTAAATAATCCTCAGATGCCGGAATGTCTCCATTGTCGGGTAAAAAGCAAATTTCTTCTTTCAACCCGCCTAAGAGTTCACGTTCAAATACTGCACATCCATCAGGATGTTTCTTTTTGATTTCTTTTGCGGGAAGAGGGACAGATGCTGACGATAGCGGAATAAGCACAGGTTCTTTAGGTTCTTTTACTATTGCCAAAGAACTGCCCAAAGACATTGGCTTGTTGTTTTGAAGGTCTTCCACTGCTTTTGCCATATGTTTTTCGTTAATTATTTTATAGGTATTTTTGTCATTGTTAATAACTGTCAGGCTTTTGTTTTCGCTGTCAAAAATCATTTTTAAACTACGCGG
Source organism: uncultured Myxococcales bacterium (assembly GCA_964458775.1). GTDB lineage: Bacteria > Myxococcota_A > Polyangia > JAAYKL01 > JAAYKL01 > CAYWLQ01. The sequence goes on from CAYWLQ010000021.1 coordinate 21,815, forward strand.
TCCGCTGCTACGATCGATTGATTCTTTTTTTTCCCACAACTCATCAACCCTTACGCGGGATTTGTCCGTGCAAAAAGTTATGTCAGCTTTGGCATCACTGTAGACAAATTGATAGCGAAAACCTCTTCCGCTGAGTTTCGGTTCTGTAAAAGACTCATTTACGGTTTGTTCCTCATTAACAGTTGAGGTTTTGGTTTCCGCTAGTTTGGGTTCAGGTCCTGTTCCCATGCCGCATGATGCGGTCCATAAACATGCCGCAAAATAAAAGACTATTTTCAATTTGTTACTCCTGTTAGTGGAAAAGAATCAGTCAGCAAGCTTGGCAAATACTTTGATTTCTTTAAGCATCTCTTCGGCTCTATTATGGTAAAGTCGGTTATTAACTTTGGCACCTAAGTTTATTAGCTGTTGTAAGTATTCAGCTGCAACAGCATGCCGTCCTTTTTCCATATGAAGCTTGCTCAAATAAAAAAGAAGATGCAATTGTTCCCATACTGCATCACGCTGAATAGCTTCCATTAGGAGTTCTTCCATATCACTTACATAATCAGAACCGCCGAGTTCAATAGCGTCGATATAACCCAGCAACAGCGCATTAATATTCTTTAGATGCTTCATGCCGATTTCATCGGCTGTTTCAGAGGACATCGTTAGATATGCAAAGGATTTGGCCATATCACCTGAATCCAGATAAATCTTGCCCAAATCATGCGTTGTTTCAGCCTGATAATCTTTGAGACCATACTCTCTTGCAATTTCTAACAGACGAAGTTGCGATTCAATCGCTTTGCTATAATTGCCGGCCATAACAAAAGCTCTTCCTCTGGATTTCTCTATTTCGCACCTAGCAAGCAAATCTGAGTCTTCATCAAGTAATTCTTCTGCTTCAGAAAGAGTTGTTACTGATTTTTCAAGCTCTCCGGCACCTGCTTCAACTTTGGCCAGTTGTGCCATACAGGTAATAAGCTGATTTTTGTCAATATTGGGATCTCTTCTGGCCATTTCAATAGCTTCGCGATATCGCGGTTCGGCTTGTTTCATATCTCCCAATAAGAAATACACTTGTCCGGCTGCTTCAAGTACATCAAAGCTTAGCCCCTTGTCATCCAATTGACGAGAGAGATCCATTGCCCATTCCATATACCAGTCAGTTTCTACAATATGTTCGCAATGGGCGTGAAGCTCGGAGGTTAATAATAAAATGCGTATAAGAGTCTCTTTGTCCGTAACATCTTCTGCAATCCATTCTGCCGCTTGTATCTTCTCCAGTCCAAGTTCATAAGCATTGGCTCTGATCGCCAGACGTCCTATAGGCAAACATACTGAAAGTATACTCTCCGGACGAATATCAGGTAATGTCTGAAGAAGCTCCAACGCTTTAATGTAAAAATCAAGAGCAGTTTTGTCAGCATTGAATTCAGCAGCTTTTTTCCCTGCCTTGGTGTAGTATTCTATTGCTTTAACAAAATCTTGTCCAAGCTCGCTGTGAACAGCCGGATCCGTTGCAAAAAAATCGAGTCTGGATTCAAAAATCTTTTCCATAGCGCGAACCATATCCAGATGCATGGCGGCACGCCGGTTTTCCGGAATAGACTGATAAACAATATCTCTAAAAAGAGATGACGAAAAAGTAAACTCATTCGCAGAGCTGCGATATAATAGTTTTTTCTTCTTGAGCAAAGCTAATGATGAACGAAATTTCTTTGTTTCCTGTTTTGACAGATATTTTTGAAGTTTGAGATTGAAAGTTCTTCCCATAAGCGAAGCACATTCCAATAGCATTCGTTCGTCATCAGAAAGTGCATGAATGGTTTTCAATATCGCTACATCTGCTGTGCGCGGCGGATTTACATCGTGTTTGTTATCTTTAAAATCCGCAGTGCCGCTGGACAAAACAATCTTTTGAGATTGTAAAAGCGAGAGCGCATATGCTTCGATAAATGCAGGATTACCCTTTGTTACCTGAAACACTGATCCGCTTAAGGAAGCGGATGCTCTCTCTATATCCAGTGTTTGCGCCGTTAACTGATCGGCATTGGTTTTTGAAAGAGGAACAACATCTATATTACGTTTATTTTTGAGTGACCCTACACTTGTCGGAACCTCATCACGATATACTAGACAAAGAAGTACAGGAAGAGAACCAAGATTTTCTGCAAGGTTTCTCAGAACATCAAGAGAATCTGTATCCATATCATCTGCATTGTCAAAAACCAGAACCAAGGTTCGATCACTTGATAATCCTGCCGCCAGATGAGAGACCGCCGAATTTAACAACCGTTTTGCATCAATGTAATAGTCATCGTCAGAAGAGGGCGGAGCACCTAGTAAAGCAGCCACAACCTCAACCTCTTCGGGAGCAAGTCCTAGCTCCCTGAGTCGATTGGTCTTTTCTCGAATTTCGTTTACGGTTTCAACATATTCCAATGCTGTTATAGCCCGAAATAAAGCAGCTACAGCACCAAACGGCTGACCTCGCCCAAAAGGAGAACACACAACCTCAAACCATCCCACATCCTGGCCTCCGGACAACAACCTCCATTGACCTTCTCGTATAAGACGTGTTTTTCCAATTCCGGCAGGACCTTTAATAGTAAGCACTCCGCCTTTGGATGCGGAAACCTCACTAAAAATTGTTCCTATAGCTCTTAAGTTTTCGTGCCTGCCAAAAAGTCGGCCGTAACTTTCAGTAAGAGGTACTCGTCCGATAACATGATATAAGTCGTTTTCTTCTGTAGTGCTTTCCGAATTAATTGCTTCGAAATAATATGCACCTCCCGACAATCTGCGACCCGCTTTAGTGGTGATTACTCCCTCTTCTGCTAAACCGGCAGAGTCGACGCATTTGGTATAGGCAGAATGATATTCAGAGTTTTCCAGTATGGTTCGTTCGGGAGAAACAGAAATTTTTATAGGGTTTACACATATCTTTACATTTAAGCCCTTCTGGGTGTTTTGCACAACAGCGGCTCTCCTAATTCGAAAAGCTGCGTCCAGCGCCTCTTCGGTTTCCCTACCCGAAGCCAAATCCAATCCGAAAACTGCAACCGCCAAGGAGTTTTCAGCAGAAAGAAGAACTCCACCGTTGTTTTCTATGATTTCTACAAACTGTCTAAAATTAAATTCATCTACTATAGAATCTCCAAAATCAATAGCCATAAGTGCTGCTTCACGGCGCTGAGGGTCAGGCGCATCAGAAGGCGCAGCTGAAACAAGAGAATCCGAAGAATTGCTTGCAATAGCAGAAGATAATGCATCAGGAGCCAAACTCGAACGAAATGCCTCTTTTAAAACATCATCTTCTAACGGCTTGTAGTCATTTACAGAAATTTCGACAGTGAGCATTTCCTTAGCAAAATCGGCTAGGGAATGTGCCCCTACACGTGTTCCTGTATGATAAATATAGGCAATCAAACTCTCATAAAAAGCACCTGCATCCTGAAAACGGCCTGACGGTTCATAAGATATTGCTTTGTCTATTATTTTTGCCAACTCAATATCACGCTCTTTTGTAATAAAGGTTGAAGCTGAGGGAAAACGTTTATGCTTAACATAATCAGGAAATTCTTTTGCATCCAAATTAGCAAAGGGATGAGTAAGACCGGCAAGTTCGTATAATAGAACACCGAGAGAGAAAATATCACTTCGACGATCGACATTTCCTTCTATAATCTGCTCGGGAGCTTTGTACAAAGAGCGTGACACGGGTTCTACCAATTCGGACACTGCCAGCTTAGCTGAATCTAGACCGAAATCTGAAATTTTTACTTCTCCTTCTGTGGAAACAAGAACAGCATCAGAAGAAATATCTTTATGAACAATATCTAGAGGTTTTAAATTTCTGCCCCTTTTTCTATGTGCAAAATCTAGCCCTTTTGCAACCTCTGCACCGACAAACGCTACCAGCTCCAAAGGAGGCACTGTTCCTCTCAATTTACATTCTCTAATGAGCATGGAAAGTGTCAATCCCTGTACATATTCCATTGCAAGATAGAATTGCTCATTTGCTTTTCCTACATCAAAAACCTGAATAATATTGGCATGATTTAAAAGGATTGCACTTTGCGTATCTCTTACGAAACATTCGGAAAACCTATTATCTTCCGAAAATTTTTTTTTGATTCTCTTTATGACAAGAAGTTTTTCAAATCCTTCTGCACCGAAGGATTTGGCTTTAAATACTTCTGCAATACTGCCCTCTCCGAGAACGACTAAGAGTTCGTACTTGCCGAAATTCATGTCAATTGTTCCGTTTCATTTAGCTGTTTATATGTTGCTATACACTTCATGCATTTCAAATTGCAAAATCGTTTATTACGAAATCGTTCACCTAGAAATACAAAAGCACAGAGGGTATATTAAACGTCTTGTAACAAAAAGCCAAATTACTCGTTATATTCAAATGCAAAAAAAGGGGTTTGACCCCGCTGCTTAGACCAATGTATGTATTTGAAACAAAATCAATCTTCCATTGTCGGAAGATTTGTACAATAAACTTTGTAAAACACTTTAAAAATGAGAGCTATATCAATGAATGACCAAGCGCAGGAAAAGACAATATCTTTTGAAGACTTCAATTTGCTTCCGGAAGTAAAAGAAGCAATTGATTCGATGGGGTTTAAAACACCGACTCCTGTTCAATCACGAACCTATAAATGCGCATTATCCGGCAACAGTTTTATTGCCATGGCGCAAACAGGGACAGGAAAAACTGCTGCTTTCGGTATTCCCATTGTGCAAAAAGTTAATCCGCAAAACGGAGTACAAGCTTTGGTGTTGGCTCCTACTAGGGAGTTGGCTTTACAGGTTTCAAGAGAACTTTGCAAACTTGGACAAAACCGAGGGATCAGATGCGCCGCCATTTATGGAGGAGCATCTTTTACAGCCCAAGCAGAAGAGGTTAAAGCCGGTGCTCAGATAGTTGCCGGAACTCCCGGTAGAATTTTAGATCACATTCGAAGGGGAACGGTCTCTTTTAATTCTTTAAAGATGCTTGTGCTTGATGAAGCCGATGAAATGCTTTCGATGGGATTTGAAAAAGAACTTTTTGAAATCATGGAGGCGTTGCCCAAAAAGCATCAAACAATGCTTTTTTCTGCTACCATACCCGATGATATTCGACGTTTAAGTCAGCGCTATATGGGAGAAGCAGAGATTATTTCGGTTTCTGATGACGGAATCGGAGCCAAAGATGTTTCCCATTTTATGTATTTGGTATCCGGTCTGAATCGACAGGATTTTCTCTTGAAAGTATTGGAAGAGGAGAAACCTGATTCTGCAATTATCTTCTGCAATACGAGAGAAGAAACCCTGTTTCTCGCTCAATATCTAAAAAGATGCGGTTATAATGCGGATTGGTTGAATTCTGATCTGTCTCAAAATGAGCGAGAACGCGTTATGAAGGCCACAAGAGAAGGAACATTAAAGTTTTTGGTGGCCACAGATGTTGCAGCAAGAGGCATCGATGTTTCTCATTTAAGTCATGTAATAAACTACACGTTTCCTGAATCTCTAGAAGTATATGTTCATAGAACAGGAAGGACCGGACGTGCAGGACGTCAGGGAGCTGCAGTATCTTTGATTGCACCGCATGACATCGGCAGTCTCTATATGTTGCGCCTTACTTACAAAATTTTTCCAATTGAAAAAACATTGATAACCGATGCTGAAACATCTCGAATAACGGAACTTGAACGACTGAACACTCTTCGAAAGAAGTTTGCCGGCGGGCTAGGGGCTGAATTTGAGGGATTAGCCAGGCGAATCATGTCTGATATTCGAGGCGAAAGAATAATTGCCGGTCTTATTGGTTTGTATTTCGAAAACGAGAACAGCATTAACGTTGCTGTTGTTGAAAAACAAACCAAACACAGCGAAATAGAATCGTTGGATGAAGTTGCAAAACTACGCGAAACAGTACCTGAAAAGAAAGCCGAACATTCAACTTCTCTAAAAGAAACCGATGTTAAACATTCAACATCATCACCTTTTGACAGAAGACCCTATTCCGAGATTCCACAAGAAGGATTATCATCTCCTTGCAATTCCTCTTCTTGTGATTCCTATTCTCCAAGACATGACGTTGCTAACAAAGAAGATGTATTATCTGATATTGTGGGATTAGATGACAATTCGGAGAATGAAACAGGAGAAAAAGGAGAAATCTATCTCAATGCAGGACGAAAAGACGGTTTAAGAATCTCTTCTTTAATGAAGGCTGTAATGCTTCTTACAGGTTTACCTCGCACTGCTTTTGGAAAGGTGCGAGTATTGACCAGAGCAACCTTTATTTCAGTTCCTCCTGAGTATTTTGACACAGTATTGAAAGCTCTAGTAAACCTGGAAGTTGACGGAATACAAATACAAGCAGAACCGGCACATGAACAATGAACCTTCAAAGACTAACTGATTCGATCGCCGCATTAACGGCAGTATCTGCGGTTTCCATGGGTTTCTCGTTAGCTATAGTTCATCCTATATCTACGCACATTCTGAATGAGTCTCAATCTGTTACAGAAAATCTATACCTAACCGGAATTCTCATGCTTGCGGTTATTTTATCAAGCGCAGCTATAGGGTTTTTAGTTATTAGACTTATTTGGGGACCCCAAATCCCCCACAAAGCATCTTCCAAAAATGACCCTGAAGACTTGGACGAAGCCGCCGAGATGAGGGCGATGAAATCCACCGGTACAAAACGTGTTGTCGTGTTGATTCTAACATTAGCGATTGTTACGATTATTTTTGATTATGTCGGAAACGGCGTACTAATATCAGATGTCAGAGCTGTTCGCGTTTTAACCATGCTGCGCTCAACATCAGGGCAAGATCGAGCCGATGCTGTGCATGAAGCAATAATTATCGTGAGCGATAGTCGTGTAAAAGATGCCCTTAAACATATTATTACAACTCCGGGAGAAGCTAGAGAATGGGCTGCCTACGCCATAGGAGCAAGAAATGACAAGGAACTGGCCGATGATCTAGCTTCATTGTTGAGATCCGGAAACGATAGAGAAAAGTCAGCCGCAGCTGTTGCTTTAGCTCGAATGGGAGATGAAAGACTTATCGAAATAGGTATTAAGGCTTTCAACACTATGTCAGAAAAATATAAAATTGACATAATGAAAGCTCTCGGCATGTTGGGAAAACGACACTACATGCAAAAGGCAAATTTACAAACAGCAGGAGTTTTTTTGGCAACAATGATTAATGACAAGAGCACAGAAAAGAAAATGAAGCAATTGGCGATATGGGCAGCTGGAAATTTTGAAGCTCCGGAAACACTTAAGTCAATAGAAGAATTGCTTGAAAAAGGAACTGACACAGCATCTATGTGCATCGGTCTTGAAGCCTTGGGAAAAATCGGAGCGGAATCCAGCTCTCCCAAATTGCTTGAAGCACTATACAAATTTGATAAGTCCATTCAATGCCCTGAGATTGTTGTTGCAGATTTTACCGGTCACGAAGTTCTAATCTGCTCCAGAATTAATATCATTGAGAGACTTCTCCACGAAATTGCTCACATAGGCGATCGCAGAGCACGAGAAGAGTTACAAAAGATTTCTAAAGATCCAGCTTTTACTCCTGCCGCCCAAGGCCTGGCATCTGAAATAGTCTTTCAAATGAAATACAAACCTGTCGAACCAATACCTGAACAATAGATATTTATGCAGATAGGGTGCGCGATTCCTTGCGCCCCTACGACGTTGTCGACATTGTCAATGGCGGGGGTTATCTTATGAACAGCATTTCTTGGTAGGTCGGCAACGGCCATAGCTCGTCAGGTATTAACGTTTCCAATGCGTCGACAACTTCTCGCGTTGATACCAATGCAGGAATCATTTTATCTCGGACTTGCTCCGCCTTCTTATGGGAGCTTTCACCATTTACAGACAATGATTCCTCTAAAACAGTAATTGCTTTTTTCAACAATTCTATTTTCTTTGTTATTTCTTCAAGTTGTTCGGTATCGGGTTTTAATCCTGCAGCTTTCAAGGCTGCCGCATTTTCAGCCAAAGATGTCTGATACTTGACCGCAGCAGGCAATGTCATAGTTCTTGCCATACGTATAGCTGTTTTCACTTCAACCGTAACGGAAAGAATATACTGATCGAGATAGATTTCTTCTCTCGAATGCAGCTCTGCTTTGGATAACACTTTTTGGCGCTTAAACAATTCAACAGTCTCTTTCTTGGTTAAGAAAGGAATTGCCTCTACTGTTGTTCTCAGATTGGCCAAACCTCTTTTTTCGGCTTCTTCATGCCATCTGGCCGAATAGTTATCTCCATTAAAAATAGTTCTCCCATGATCTTTGATTATCTGCTGAATGAGCTTCTTGACTGCAGTATTCAGTTTCTTGGGATCAAAATTGGTGGCTTTTTCTAACTCGGTGGCCACGTAGTCTAACGAATCCGCCAATATAGTATTGAGCACCGTAAGCGGACCGGAAACCGACTGATTGGAACCTACAGCTCTAAACTCAAATCTGTTTCCTGTAAAAGCAAACGGACTTGTTCTGTTTCGATCACCTGCGTCTCTTGGAAGAGCCGGAAGCGTATCCACGCCTATGTTTACATAATCTTTCTTAGCTGAAGAATTGCTTGAGCCTTCGGCAATTGCATTAAAGACTTCTGTTAACTGATCTCCCAAATAGATCGATATAATGGCAGGAGGAGCTTCATTTGCTCCCAATCTATGATCATTGCTGGCGCTGGCCACTGCCGCTCTCAATAACGGTGCCCAGAGATCCACCGCACGAATTGTTGCAGCACAGAATACCAGAAACTGAGCATTCTCGGCCGGAGTATCACCCGGATCATACAGGTTGCCTTGTGTTGAGTTGCTTAATGAAAAATTAACGTGTTTACCTGATCCGTTTATTCCGGCAAAAGGCTTTTCGTGTGTCAAGCAGGTCATCCCATGTCGCTTGGCTACATTCTTAAGCGTAATCATAGTCATTTGCTGATGATCACCCGCAATGTTTCCGTTTTCAAAAATAGGTGCTATTTCAAACTGAGCAGGCGCAACTTCATTGTGTCTAGTATTTACCGGAACACCAAGACGGAAAAGTTCTCTTTCAACTTCCTGCATAAAAGCCAACACTCGATCAGTAATTGCTCCGAAATAATGATCTTCAAACTGTTGTCCTTTGGCCGGCGGAGCTCCGAATAAGGTTCTGCCGCAATTCTGTAAATCAAGACGAGCATGATAAAAATTGTTATCTACAAGAAAATACTCCTGCTCGCAACCTGCATTGGAAACCACTTTAGCAACATCTGTGTGACCGAAAAGTCGAAGCACCCTTCTAGCCTGTTTGTCAAGCGCCTGTGCAGAACGCAAAACAGGTGTCTTCTTGTCCAAAGCTTCACCGTTCCAAGAAACAAATGCCGTAGGAATGCACAAGGTTGCGCCATTGGAATTCTCGTAAATATAAGCCGGACTGGTTACATCCCATGCTGTATAGCCTCTGGCTTCAAAAGTGGCTCGTAAACCTCCGCTAGGAAAAGATGAAGCATCCGGCTCACCTTGGATTAGGAGTTTTGCACTGAAATCGGTAATCGCTCCGCCTGTTCCGTCCGGTTTGATAAAGGAATCGTGTTTTTCAGCAGTAGCTCCGGTTAGAGGATAAAAAACGTGTGTATAGTGAGTTGCTCCCTTTTCCAAAGCCCAAGCTTTCATCGCTGCTGCAACAACATCAGCTATTCCTGCGTCCAGCTTGGTACCTGATTCGATAGTACTTTTTAATGATTTATACACATCTTTAGGAAGTCTTTCCTTCATAACCTTGTCGCTAAAAACCAAGCTGCCGAATACCTCTTGTGCAGGTTCGGCTGCATAGTTAACAGGTTTTTGTTCTACCCCTCCTCCGACAATGCTTTTTACAGCAGACACTCGCACTTGATTTCCGCTCATTTCTTATTGCTCCTTATTTGTAAATGACACATTCATAGCCAAAAAGGCGACATACAATAAAGGTGCCAATGCCCGTTAAATTGGTAAAAGAGCTGACACTTATACACTTAAACATTTGTTATTACTTCTTTTTTAAAGTTCACAAAAATCCAAAAAAGATACTAACTTTCCCATAAATCCGGCATGTCGATACATAAATGTTCCGATCCGTTGATGTCTAGCACAAAATTGTGCCGCAATCTTGTTCCGAATCGGATTCGGAATTGTGTCCGGAATATTCAATCATAATATCGCGAACCTCGCGTTGAAGCTCGATTCTGTCTTTTACAGTAAGATGTTCGGTACTTATGGGTTTACCGATTATTACCTCAATAGAATGGGGCGTAACGCATAAAGTGCTTTTAGAACCTGCTTGATATGTTCCTTTTATTACAACAGGAACTATCGGCACTTTTGCTTCGATTGCCATAATAAAAGCACCTGCCTTGAATTCATGAATTTTGCCATCCGGACTGCGAGTTCCTTCGGGAAACACTACCAGTGAACGCCCGGCTCTAATACGTTTGGCGGCCTTGTTTAGAGACTCTCTTGCTTTTTTTCCGCCGTTTCTATCCACCGGAATAAAACCTGCCGACCACAATGACCAACCAAAAATAGGTATATAAAAGAGGTTTTTTTTGGCCACAAAGCTGATCGATCCGGGAAAGGATGAATAAAGTACCGGAATATCCAAAAGGCTTTGATGGTTTACGACCAAGACATAGCTTTGATCTTTTTTAACATTTTCCGTACCTCTTACATTAACCGGCAATCCTCCTAATACTAGAATTTGTTTTGACCAAACACTTCTTGCTAACCAAAAATAAATCCGTCCTGAAGGATTTATCAGCATAGCAACAATTCCCAACGCCGCCCATAACAGGGTTACCGTGAACATCACTATAGATCTGGCGTTTATTATTGTTTTACAGATCACATAAATTAATTATCATTATCTTTAACCGGCATCAAGAATCCGTAGTCCAATACATGCTTCCTAAAAAAACACCTTTTGTCCATGGAGATGAAATTATACATATTATGTACCGATAAGCGGTTCGGTACAATTTTGTATCACCATTTATTTTTGATTTTTATCAGAAAGTGAGAGTTCAAGCGCTGACATGTAGATTTTTTTACGAGGTAATCCTAATCCTTGGGATAATGATGCGGCAACATCTTTTACGGATCTGCCGGCTAATAATTCTTGAAGGATTAGACTGCGGAGTTCTTCATTGGTCAGTTCAGAGCGGTCTTCGGAATAACACCCTTCTACTAAAACAACAATTTCACCTAATACTTCTTTTTGAAAACGCAACGCTAAAGCAGCAAGTGTATCTTCAACAATTTCTTCATGAATCTTGGTAAGTTCTCTTAGAACTGAGCCCTTTCTGTCTTTTTGGCAAACCTCTGAAATCTCAAAGAGGGTTTTTCCAAGACGATTGGGTGATTCATAAAGCACTGACAAGGCTCTCTCTGTGCGCAAAGAGGATATAATATCTTTTCGTTTACGACCGTCTCTGGGTAAGAAACCCAAAAATCTAATCCCGTCTCCTGATAGCGCAGTAACAGAAACCGCAGCAGCCAAGGCAGAAGGTCCCGGTATCGGAGATATTTTAATTCCCAAGTTTCGAGCCCGAAGTACCAACTCCAAACCGGGATCTGAAATCGAAGGAGTGCCGGCATCTGTAACTATTGCAACATCAGCTCCTCCGACAAGCGCATCAACAACATATGAAATGTTGCGCCTGGTCGCTTTCCCCCCAATACTTATTGTTTTGGTGTTGATTCCGTATCGAGATGTAAGTTTGGCTGTAACTCGGGTATCTTCAGCGGCTATTATACCGACCTCTTTAAGCAATCGAACTGCACGAAAAGTAATATCTTCTAAATTACCTATCGGAGTTCCCACAACATATAAACATCCCGGTTCATTCATTACATGCCGTCATTGAAGTAGCCGGGCAGCTCATTTTCTAGAAATCGTCTTAGCCGCTGAAGAAGTCGCATTTCAATTTGTCTTACTCTTTCACGACTTATTTCAAAATGATTTCCAATTTCTTGCAATGTCATTGGATTGTCCGAAATTAGCCGTTTTCTAAAGATAAAATCTTCTTTACCGCTAAGCGATGAAGCAAAGCGATCTAAACGATCCTCAAAATTTTTGTTAAACTCCTTGTTTTCAAACAAATCAAACGGCAGTCGTTGTTCATCCTCCAGCAGCTCCATACGTGTAAGAGGTTTTCCTTCACTGTCATATATCTCAGCATCCAAAGACAAATCGTGACTTCGCAAGCGCTGTTCCATCTCGCAGATATCTTTCGCATCAACACCAAGTCTTTCGGCTAACAATTCCGCAGTAGGATCATCTCCGTTAGATACCAATTTTGCGCGTTCTTTATTGAGATTAAAAAACAGTTTTCTCTGCGATTGGGTCGTTCCTATTTTAACAAGCCTCCAATTGTTGAGAACAAAACGAAGAATATAAGCTCTAATCCACCAAGCCGCATAGGTTGAAAGCTTTACGCCTCTCGCCGGGTCGAATTTTTTAACAGCCTGCATCAAGCCGATATTGCCCTCTTGAACCAAATCCATAATATTTCGGTATGCTCGGCGATACTCAAAAGCTATCTTAACCACAAGTCTAAGGTTTGACGTAACCAACCGTGCGGCAGCTTGAACATCACCTGTTTTTACATACTCCTCTGCCAAAGAGCGCTCTTCGTCCGGAGAGAGAAGAGGATATTGTTGTATTTCGCTCAAAAAAGCATCAAGAGGATTCCATCCTGAAATTGAATCTTTCGGAGCAGGAGGAATGCTGGTGCGAGTAATCGCCGTTTCCCGGCTTGACAAAATCGGTGTCGAAGTTGGGTAACTGTCAAGAGGTATGTTGTCTTTTTTCTTTGTCACTCGTTGTCTCACCTCGGAAAATTATAGTAGCTGAAATAACGCCTAAAGTATAGGTTCGTCAACATTCCCGTGCTATTGTAGCTTGGCAATGGTAAGAATAGCTACAAACAGTCTAATTTTAGTTACATTTATTTTGAAAGGGCAACCGCTTCTATGCAAACATGGGACTGCTTGTTACTGCTGAATATCCATTTTACCTGTTTTGCCTTGCCTTGGACCTCTGCAATAAAAGGAATCCCTCTCTTTGAGTTTGCATCAATTGTTGTTTTTTCGACGCTACCGTCATCGGTTGTTGTAATTAACTCTGATTCCAAAACAGCACCGTCAAGCAAGGTTAGAAAACCTTTTATTCTCGCGGTTTCAGACGGAATTTCAAATACAATCTCTGTTATTCCGTTCGGCGGGATTCCTACTGCAAGGCAAGACGGAACAACACCTTTTCTTTTGCGGGCCGGACTCAAATAAGGTTTGAGGTCATATTCAGAACAGCCTACATTGGGATTTCTTGTGTAAGGTTGAACGCAGTATTGTTTTGGATTTTGATTGAGTTCGCTGATGCCTTGTCGGTGAATGACAGACAGCACTCGCGCAGATGACGGCTCGCCTGTTAACCAGATTCGATTAATAGCTTTTTGTGAAACGACAAAGCTGATAATCAATGCCGCCGTTAAAGCAACACCCAGGAAAACAACCAATACTTTATATATTATTTGAAGAGTTTCGTTGCCGAAGGGGATCGGCAGAGAATGCGGTTTAATAATCATTCCTACAAAACACAAAATTAGAATCAGCATGCTGACAATAAACAATACATCTTCTGCAATGCTGTCTTTGTATTTTAATTCAATTTTTCCATCTTTTATATTGTCAATTCTCGCAAAAAGCATTCCGCTTTCTTCTTTAGATGATAACGACAATTTCCTATTGTTTTGATAGGCTTTCCATTTCTTGTAAGGCGGCATTCTTAGCACCAAGGCCGAATTATCGTTAACATCTTCAACTTCAATCACTATGTTCTCAGCATCATATGAGGATATTTCAGCCTTGCCTTTTCCTTCGATTTTCACAAAAGCGGCGTCAGGATCAGTTTTTACTCGATAAACATAATGCCTACCCTGTTTTTTTATTTGTTTGAACAAATCATCATTTAGTTTCCATTTGGAGATAACCAACGACACCTGCAAAGAAGAAATTGTTTGCGGATCATTCGATGAATTTAACCACAAATAATTATTTGCCGGAAGCTTTCCGGTAGGTATCCATCCGAAGCCGGCATCCGCCATTGCTTTTACCGGATAAAGACCTCCGTGCCCCCCTTTTTCCCAGTACACCGCTTTGCAGCCGGTTTTCTCACATTTGGGTTTCTCACTTTCTAGAATTTCCTGTATATCCAGTATATCGTTTCGGTCAGCTAGTTGAGACAGGGTTAACGGCTTCATTACCGGTGACGGAAAAAAAGACAATGCTCCTTGTATTGCTCCCCAAATAAACGGAGCAAACAAAACGGTCGCGGTAACTTTGATAATCCTGTTTGTATTTTGATTGGGTAAATAAGACTTTATTCCGGCCCAAACAGCGGTAAAACCTCCGGCTGCCAAGGCAAAAAAGAGAAGTTTGGCAGGTATTGAAAATCTTCGGTATTGCATGATACCGAAAGTCCCGCCCGCAAGGCCCAAATCTGAACCTATGACCAAATCCATCGAACCTATCAAGATAAACAATGCGAGCAATATAACAGACAAAAGCCCAAATCTGCCGCCTTTTCTAAGAGCGCTCAACAATCCAATTACAGCCGCAAAGGCGACAAAACCATAGCCGTTTTCAAACAACTTACCGTTTAAAAGTCCGGACATTAGACGTTCGGTAGATTCCCAGTAAGCTGAATATGCATAGACATTATCACCGGCAATCATCATTCTATAAGCCCAACCCAATCCGAAAAGGCCGCCGAAGAAAAGTGCAACAATGACAACCAAAGCCTCTTTAGATACTTCGATCCTAAAATTATTTTTGAAGCCGAACAAACGCACCGCAAAAAGTAAAAGTCCGGATAACGCCAATACAACCGTATTCATGGGATGAACCCACAGCGATAATCCCATAAGAATTACAGCAACGGACAATCTGCGGGTTGTCATTTTTTCGGCAAGTCGAAAAAGAGACAATAAGGAAAACAGCCATATTCCGGCACCGAGTTGCTGAGGCCATACTCCGTGAAACATCGCATAGACCCAGCCTCCTTCGCGATCAGCCCCCATGTCCAAAACAAAAAGCATACCGGCTGCAACCGCCGACATCGGTCCTCCCAAACGACAAGCCCATGCGGTAACGGCTAAAGCGGGAATAAGCCACACCAGGACGATTCCAAAGGCATAGCTGACATCAAGCTCGATCAAACCGAAACTGATGAGATGGAGCAAACCGGTAAACAGATAACAGGTTGTCCCGTAAAGATCTCCAAACGGATATCCGGTACCGATGCGATCAGTCCAACCGAAGAACCTACCTGACGGAATAATATCGTTTACAAGAATGTGTGTAGAAAAATAATGATTGATATGATCCTGGCTGACCGGCATATCCCCTATTGAAATAGGAAAAAGAGCAATCATTGTTCCTATTGTTACCAAAACGTAAGGAATAGCAGTCTTAGCGATTTGAGTTCTAGACTCCGGCTGAGAACTGATCAGCTTATTCACAAAAGGCTTGAGTTCGGAATAGAGGTTAGAAGAGACCAAAACCAAAACAGCAACAGCCGCCCACCTGGCAAACATGGATGCAGGAATAGAAAAAGATAAGAGGGTCAGGAACAGCGCTCCGATAAGTAAAAAAAGACTTCTGTATGGATATAATCGCTCTCTCAAAACCATCATCCTATACAACGGCCATTAAAAACCGAAACCTCATTGTTACAAACCAATACAGTCCCATAGATACTGGAGATTATAGAACCAAGACGGCATACAAAAAACACAGATATCCATACAGAAAACAGTCTTTTAGCGATCCAGGTTTCAAACAGGTTTATCACAGTTCGGAGTAATACAGTCGCAAACCTTCAATGTCGAGAGAAAACAAAATACATGTTCTACAAAACCCATTGATGTATTTGAGAAAAAGTATTTATACTCTTGCCGGCGCAACGGAGTATAAATGGCGGAATTTTTTGATAATCCTAAAACATTGCTGGAACAAACCGATTTGGTGCAAAGGTTTATTGAATACACCAAAATTGAAACAACCTCTGATGAAAACTCAACTTCCTGCCCTTCAACGCCCGGACAATCTGTACTGGCTCAAAAAGCTGTAGAAGATTTGATATCTGTCGGTGTACTTGATGCTAAGGTCGACGAAAACGGATATGTTTTGGCCTCAATTGCCTCAAATACTCAATCCGAACTGACTGTCGGCTTAATCGCCCATTTGGATACTTCGTCTGCTGCTCCCGGCGCTAACGTACAACCGCGATTGCACCCTGACTATAACGGGAATGATCTTCAACTAAATGATGGTATTGTTTTGGAAGCCGACGCTTCACTAAAAGAATGTCTCGGAGATACAATAATTACCTCAGGCGGCACCACCTTGCTCGGTGCTGATGACAAAGCCGGTATGGCTGTAATCGTTTCGGCTGCCGAATTTTGGATGAAAAATCCCGATGTACCTCATCCGGCAATTCGAATCGCTTTTACCCCTGATGAGGAAATAGGTCGAGGTGCCGACCGTTTTCCGTATCGAGAATTCGGAGCAGATTTTGCTTATACCCTCGACGGTTCGTTCATCGGAGAAATAAATATCGAAACCTTTGAAGCATATGCGGCTGAGATTATTGTCGAAGGTGTTGCAACTCATCCGGGATTTGCAAAAGGAAAACTCGTCAACGCGCTTAAATATATCGGCGAAATTATTTGTAGACTTCCGGCCGAATTGTCTCCCGAAAACACTAGCGACAGACAGGGTTTTCTTCATCCGGTATCCTGCAACGGTGATTCCTCAAAATGCTCTTTGCATTTTATTATTAGGGATTTTGATTTATCAAAAGTAGAAGAGCTGAAACAAAAACTGGAAAACATAGTCAACGAAGTTGCGGCAATCGAACCTCGCCTTAAAACGCAAATAAAATTCAGTCATACTTATCCCAACATGTTTCCCTATTTTGAGGGTAAAGATAATATTTGGAAAAAGGCTGAGGAAGCTGTAAGGAAAGCCGGTATTATCCCTGTAATAATACCGATCAGAGGCGGAACGGACGGTGCAACTCTAACTCGAAACGGGCTTTTATGTCCCAATCTGTTTGCCGGCGGAATGAATATTCACGATAAACGCGAATGGGTATCGGATCGAGTTATGGGACTTTCGCTGTGCACAGTTCTAAATTTAATGATATTACACACAAAATGAGACGTCGAATTGAAATAGTTGATGATGAGAAATACTTTGACAAACCGACGTCCGTCGACCATGCAGAAGACAAAGATACAATTATCAATCTTGACCATAATTTCGAAAAGAAACTCGAAAGCATGCGGGTTTCGGATCCGTTTATCAATGCTACAATAGACGGAAGATATCTGCTTCATGAGCGCATCGGCGAAGGCGGCATGGGGGCAGTTTATCGGGCAACTCATATATTGATGAACAAGGCTGTAGCAATAAAGCTGATCAGCGCGGAGCTGGCTCATCTTCCTCAGGTAGTCGGAAGATTCGAAAGAGAGGCTCGTTCCGCCAGTAGATTATCGCATCCAAATTGTATAACCGTAACCGATTTCGGAAGGACCGAAGACGGCACGTTATTTTTGGTAATGGAGCTGCTCGACGGAGAGTCGCTGAACGACTTGTTATGTCGCGAGGAGACCATCTCTGCGTCACGAGCGATCGAAATAACCAAACAAATTTTGGAAGGACTATCGCATGCTCACGAAGCCGGTATTGTTCACAGGGATTTAAAACCTTCCAATGTAATGTTGGTATCACAAAACGATTTGTCAGATTTTGCAAAGGTATTTGATTTCGGTATTGCAAAAATAGCAGAGGATTCCGGTGCTGATCACAAACTGACTCAACAAGGTATGATTGTCGGCACTCCGGCATATCTCTCTCCTGAACAAGCTCTGGGCGACGAAGCTGACAACCGTTCCGACTTATACGCAGTAGGTGTGATGCTGTTTGAAATGCTAATGGGCGATGTTCCCTACAAAGGAACGATTGCCATGGATGTAGTTAAGGCACACATAAATGCAGAGATCCCCGAACTGAATCCTCGCCGACCCTTTCCTGCCGGGCTTCGCAAGATAATTACTCAGGCCATGGCCAAAAATCCTTCCGAACGATTTCAGTCGGCAGGAGAATTTCTTATTGCTCTAAATTCTGTGGATTTTTCGAAAATGGAATACGGAAAATCCAAATCTAATAAAATGCAAACAGCGTTGCGTTGTTTTTTTTTGCTGACCTTAGGAGCCGTCTTGGTTTTGGGAGCAATGGTTGCGCGTGATGAGCTTACAGCCAAACAAATAGCCGATTTAAAATCGCTGGGTACTATTGAGATATCTAAAAACACCAAAGAATCAGAACTCAATTTGGTAGTCGAAGAAGAACAACTGGCTGAGCTTCTAAGCAAAGTAGAAGAGCAAATCAAACTGGGAATTCCACATGAAGCTGCTATTACTGCCAAAAAAGCCCTGGCGCTCAATCCCGATGAACCCGCAGTTCATCTTCTTCTGGGACACGCTTTGTTTTTGTCCAATAAAAAACCTGAAGCCGTCTCTGAATATGAACAAGCGTTAAAAGCAAAGCCGGATCTTATAGCGGACAAACGACTTTGGACACATCTCGAAGACGCTCTCAAGGCTGAAGCCTCCGCAGAAAAGGCAGCTTCAATACTGGCAGGACCTGGAGGAGAAAAAGGTATAACGCTACTCAGAGAACGAGCCAATTCACCGTTAGCTGATAGAGCAGAGCGAAGTGCCGCCAGACGCGCCCTTATCGCTGTAGAACGAGTAGAAGCGGTGGATTGGATAGCTACGCTGACAGCAGATTTTAATGATTTTAAAGCCTGCAAAAAGCGTCGACAAATAATCGTACAAATGGAACAAACGGCCGATCCTCGTTTTTTGCCTCTTTTAGAAGCGCAAAAACCTTGGAACAAAGCAAACAATTGCATTCGAACAGATGTTGAAAGGGCTATTAAGACCCTAAAGAAAATTGCTGAAGAACAGCAATTAACTGCCGACAAAAATACAGGGGCAAACTTGTGATTCTCAACGGCTTTCGTTTATTGTTTAGACTAAATTCCAATTGGTCTTCTATTGTTGACAAAACCGATAGAGGAAAAACTTCTTTTTCTATAGCAGCGGCAGCAATTACAGCAGCTGTTTTTCCCGCAGCCTCCGTAGTGTTCGGGCATCTGGGCTCTGCCGCGCTGGGAAATGAAACCCATAGCACCGCCGCCCTGCGCGCAGCAGTGGGCTTTGCAGCAACTGCCGGCAGCGCAATGGTAATGGCTCCGGCCATGACGCTTATTATAATCATGCTTACCGAATCCAATTTCGGAGAAGCAACCACCCAACGAGCAAGCTCAGTATCGCTAGGAATAATGTGGCCGGTATGGACCGCCGGTTTTGTTTTGGGGATCCTACCTCTTTTAGGACTGGGTCCGGAAGCGGGAGAAATATTATGGGCTCTTTCGGCCTTTATCATTGCTCAAAGAATTTTTAGAACAGTAGCCCTCCCCTCTCTTAATATAAGAAGACGATGGGCAACAAGATTTTCTATATCCGCCGCCGCCGCCTTTACAGCCATGTTTATAACAACCGCAATAGCACCGGCCATGGCTGTAAGAGCCATGCTTGGAGCCGCAACGGTTATCTCGCATGACGCTCCGACCAGTGAAAAGCTCCCCCTGCCTTCGGCTCCGGATTGGTAATTAACGTAACTTATCAAAAAATATTGGAAAAATTGGATTCCTCGATAGAAGAGAGTTGACTTCCCCTACGCGAAATATGGTGCCAGGGTCACTGAAATATGAAGAAGGATTTGACATGCATACGGACAAAGTTTTTTTACTGACTGTCAGTCTCTGTCCCATCTGCTTTGGTATCGAATTACCATGAACAAACCTCACTCTCTATTTGACCTAGATAACGACAAGCGCTAGATTCGAAACCTTAGAAGTTGTTATCTTAAACGCCATAATAGAATTGAAGGCAGTAATGGCAGTTTCTCATCCCGAAAAAAAAGAACATTATCATCCTTTGTCAACGTCATCAGAAAGACCGACTGCTTGGTACAGACGATGGAAACTGGGAAAAAACCGATACAACCATCTTGAGTTGGCCGGTGCCTTTGGTGATTTGGGTACACTTATTCCGTTTGTTGTCGGTTACATTGCTGTAATGAAGATAGACCCTTTGGGTATTCTGTTTATGTTTGGGATTTGTCAAATCGCAGTCGGCTTATTCTATAAAACACCGATTCCGGTTCAACCTATGAAGGCCATCGGCGGAGCGGCTATTGCATCAGGCGGTGCAGTAAGTCCCGGTATGCTCTGCGGAGCAGGACTCTTTACCGGCTTGTTTTGGTTTTTAGCGGGAACGACCAAGACAGTTAATATAGCAACAAAGCTTGCTGCCAAACCCATCATTCGAGGCATTGTATTGGGACTCGGTTTGATATTCATTTCAGAAGGTATTCGAATGATGCTTACCTTACCGTGGCTCGGCGGCCTCGGCCTGGTCACGACCTTCGTTCTGTTGACATATCCTCACCTACCTGCCATGTTTGCTTTGCTGATTATCGGAGCGGTATCAGCATACTTTCTGGACCCTGTTCATGCTATCCAAATTCTTTCAACTCCTCCCGCTTTTCGTTTACCCGAGTTTACTTTCTCAAGAATGAACTGGAACGACATGGTCGCAGGCACTCTGCTTTTGGCAATTCCTCAAATCC
>CAYWLQ010000021.1:42646-44826 GCA_964458775.1 uncultured Myxococcales bacterium
TCGACCGGTAACGGATCGGATGATGGCGGTTTCCCAAGGACTGATAAATCTTGTATCTGCTCCCCTTGGAGGAATTCCGCTCTGTCACGGCGCCGGCGGTATGTCCGGCCATGTTAGATTCGGTGCATGTTCAGGAGGATCACTTGTTATGTTGGGGGTGATCGTTATTGTATTGGCATTATTCTTCAGCAATTCAGTCAGCTTGCTGTTTCAAATCTTTCCCAAAGCAATTCTCGGTGTAATCTTGTTCTTTGCCGGTACAGAGCTGGGAATTTCAATTAAAGATATCGGTAGCAAAAAAGAAGACATCTATGTAATGCTAATTGTCGCCGGAGTAGCTATGTGGAATATGGGCGCAGCTTTTATTGTCGGGACTATTATCTATCAAGCACTTCAGCGCCGGTGGATTAGACTAGACTAAATTCCTTGCTCTTCCATAATGGACATAAGCGCTCCCAAGGACGGCGCATCAAAAAATATAATTATGTTTCCTTCACCGTCAAAGTTGTCCACAACAAATTTGGTGGTGGCAACCAATCCTGTGTTGTTGGACGGAGAAGTCCATAATTTTTCCAACTCTCCCTGAAAATAGCTCGGAACAATATAGTCCAGATTTAGTGAAAGCGCGTTGCTTATTACTCCCATTACACGATTGAGTACTATATTACCTATTTCAGTTAGAACACCCTCTGAAACAAAATCAAATTCTCCTATATCAGAGTCATCTCCCGCGAATTTCTCGACAAACTTAGAAGCGTTTTCTTTAGGAAAAACTAAGCCGGAGGTTCCTTTAAGCCCGCCTTTAAAGCCCATTTCTACAATCGCAAAAGGAGAGCCTTCGGATTCTTCGGGTTTTCTATCAAAGTCACTTGCATCGACAATTTTTATATTAGGTGTGTCTGGTCGAATTTCCGACGAAAACATCGTATTTAAAACATCTATGCCGGAAATCACGCCTTTGTTAACGAGTTCCACCAGAGCATCTATTGTTTTTTCGTGTGTAGTCGTCATTGTTCTATTGTCTCATTTCGTTTGCTTCAACAGCTTCCTTTACGACTTCGGCCAGCTCTCCGCCCTTGGGAGGCTTGGTCAACACTCGATAGGCACCCAGCTCCATACATTTTAATTGCGTACTCTCTTGAATATCAGCAGTCATAACTATGACAGGAAAAGATAAACTGTGTTTTGTCTTTAGCTGCTCCAACACTTCAGTGCCGACCATATCCGGCATTAACAAATCCAAAATCATACAATCCGGCGGAGTATTAATAGCTGTTTGTATTGCCTCATTCCCGCCCGATGCCTCAATAATCTTGTGTCCGTGCGGAGTCAATGCCATGCTAATAAACTTTCGCATCATTAGGGAATCATCTACCACCATTATATTTGCCATTCATAAACCCCTTTCGGAACCTACTCGTTTCTTATTTTTGTAACGGCATCGAAATAAAAAACATTAGTTTGTTTATTGTTATTCGTGCAAAATTACAATACTACTTTGAAATTTCGCGATTTATGACGGCTGATTTGCCTGTCTTTAGGTTAACAACTATTTCCTCAACAAAATTTAGCGGTGCGTTTTCCAAACGTATTCTTCGAGTTCCTGCTTTTAATTTAAGTTTTCTAATGGGTGTGGTACCTACTTTGGCACCGTCAACCTCTACTTCTGCCCATGGTTTAACATTAACATTGAGAAAACCTTGTTTGCTCTCTTCCGTAAAACTTGAAGAAGATACAGCATGTTTTTCATATAAACTCTCTGCTCGTTCAGAAGAACCGAGTACTGAACGAGCAGAAATATCAGACTCATCATGCTTACCTGTCACAATCGGCAAATCTGAAGGAATCTGCTCTTCGGATTCATTGGACAAAAGAATTATTTTTGATTTAGCAGTCTCATTTGTTTTGACAATAGAATTTGATGCGGAATCTGCAGACAATTGATTTTGCAATAAAGACAAGTTCGGAACTGTATTTGTTTTGTCGGATACACCCTCTGTGCCAAATGTTACTTTTGAAGGATTAGATGATTTTACTATTGCAGTAATAGCTATTGCGGCAGTAAAAATAGCCGCAACTAAGACGAAAACAAAGCTTAGTCGAACCTTTGACGGAGGTTTTAGATGATGACTGTTTTTGCTTCCGACTCATTCCCCCAGGATGATTCCAGTTCAGTGCGG
>CAYWLQ010000022.1:0-44567 GCA_964458775.1 uncultured Myxococcales bacterium
ATACTGACACTGATACTGACACTGATACTGACACTGATACTGACACTGACACTGATACTGACACTGATACCGACACAGATACCGATGTTGATACGGATACTGATTCTGATGCAGATGGAGGAATAACAGAAGATGCAGGAAACGAACAAGATGCAGGAGGCGATGCTGATACTGATGCTGACACAGACGCTGACACAGATGCTGACACAGACGCTGACACAGATACTGATACCGATACTGATACCGATGCTGATACGGAGAACGGAGCAGCTCGCATATTGATTACCGAAATTGCTCTTGGTGATCCTGATTCTCTTGAGTTGCTCAATATTGGAAACTTGCCGCTTGATTTAGAAGGGTGGCAAATTGTATGCCACGGCGTTAATTACGGTACTTCTGACCCTGTTTCAGAAACTCTGATTCTTCCTTCAATTATAATTGAACCTAATGCACGAATAGTAATTGATGATACTGCAAACGGAAATGATCCTGAAATAGACGGAAATACAATTGCTTTCCCGCAAAATATAAGGTGGTCAGTCTCAGATCCGGGTGCTGTTGTGCTGTTGAATAAAGAAGACAATCCTATTGATTTTGTAAGATGGGGAGAAAGTGAAATATCACCTCCTTCATCGATTGGATGGGATGGAGAACTTACCCCTGCTGACAACGAAAGTCTCGGCCTAAGTCGTATACCCGATAACGCAGACAACGATGAAGCCTCTGATTTTTGTGCAGCTGATCTAACAATTGGCGAACCGAACGCAGATTGTGAATAGCTTTTTCCTACACGGAAATGAATAGTTAAATTCTAAATTATTCAACTTACTATTCTTCTCATCTTTTTATAGATACCTTTTTCTTCTTAACCTAAGCGTTGTAACAATATGCACAAAAATTGGTCTTTTTATTAAAGTTCGGTATCTTGAGTGATACTGTGTTTTAGGGAGACAAAATATGACAAATAATGAACACTATATGAGTTATGATCCATTGGGACTTGAAGCTTTGGGTCAGGCTATTGAAGCTGCTAAATCAAATCCGGAAGAAGTTGAACGCGCTTCAATTCTCTATGCGAAGGTACTATATCGATATAATGAGATGAGAGATAGATATCGTTTGCTAAAGGCATCTTCACGACAATTGGCTGAAGAAACTGCTTGGTTGAGAGACCAATGTGATGATTTTTTAATGGAAACCGCTTTGTTAGAAGGTGAAAAATAATGTTTTCCATTAAAGAACTACAGACTCACTTAGAACATATCGATGAGCTGACAAATACAATAGATAATTGCGAGTCTATTTTGGATAAAATGTTCGGTATGTCCGGTGAGAGAGCTCATGTAATAAGTGTTATCCCCCCGCCTTTGACTGTTGTTTCAGAACCTATATACAAAACCGAGGCTGAGACAGCCAAGGCGGTTGCTTTAAAAATTAGAATTACCAGAGAACAAAAGGGGCTTAGACAGCAGGATCTCTCCGATATCACAGGAATTGCTCGTCCCAATATAGCTCGGCTAGAAAGCGGTCGTAGAATACCCAAGATTGGAACGCTGAGAAAGATATCTGAGGCTTTGGGGATTACAATAAATGATTTGATGTAGGGAAACATTATAATCTCAAAACAAGATCTATTTTTTTGTCAAAATAAACGCAATAGATAAGGTAGTTCAAACGACCTATGGAAGAAAGGGTCGGATGGAAGGCAAGATATTACTGACAGTGGAGAATATTGCTGAGCGTTACGGTCATGAAATGAGAAACCGAGCGCGAAGAATATTAATGTCCGATTCTGATGCGGAGGACGCTGTTCAGGAAACTTTGCTTACTATTATCAATGCACCTCATATGCTCAGCGGCATAGAGCGAATAGGTGCTTGGTTGCTGACCTTGGTAACGCGCAGAAGTATTGACATAATTAGAAAAAACTCTGTGAGAAAGCTAAAAGAACATGCTGTCATAGAGAATGAACAAAAAAACCATCCTGATCCCGGAACGATAATGGATCGGGATGAGGCAGCAAAGATCATGCATGATGCTATTCAAAAACTGCCGGAAAAGTATCGAATAGTTTTTATTAAAAGCGCTTTAGATGGGATAACCTTTGAAGAAATGTCTAAAGACATGTGCGTTCCGATAGGAACACTTTTGGCTAGAAAAAAGAGAGCGCAGGATAAGCTTCGCGCAGCTCTTAGAAAAAAAGGATTTGCACTATAAGCGCCTTGTGAGAGGCAAAAGGAGCACTCTAATGAAGGGTTCCAAAGTAGGAAAAATAGTAGGTTGGGTTTTTTTGGGACTTTGTATTGCTGCTGTTTTGGCATTGGTACTGGGATTAGGTTTGCAGTGGCTGTGGAATCAACTGATACCGGACATTTTTGGTTTGCCTGAGATATCTTATTGGCAAGCGGTAGGATTGTTCATTCTGTGCCATCTCTTGTTCAAGGGACATTACGGTCACAAGGGAGAGTCTTGCGAAAAACCCCCATGGGCTGACAAAGCTTTTTCTAAATCAAACTCATCTACAATTGACTATCCTTGTAAAGAAGATCCTGTAACTGAAAAAATTAGGCAAATGTTGAGTGAAACTCCTCAAGAAAAAGAAAACTCTTAGAATTAATCTTGCTCTTGGCAGATTCAATATAACGCGATATGTGAAGCCATGCGAATCGTAGCCGGTATTGCCAAGGGTAGAAAAATTGAATCGCCAAAAGGAACAGATGTTCGCCCTACCTCTGATAGGGTAAGAGAAGCTTTGTTTTCATCTATTGCATTTCGAATTCCAGGTAGTCGAGTATTAGATCTTTTTGCAGGTACAGGTGCACTGGGCTTGGAATCACTAAGTCGCGGAGCCGCTGAAACGATATTTGTAGATTGTTCAAGAAGGTCGATTGAAATTATTCGTAAAAACATCGAAATTTGCGGTTTTATATCGAGATGCACAGTATTTAATAATGATGCCAAAACAGCATTGGAGCGATTTAGTCGACAACCCAAACATAAATTTGATTTGATATTTTTGGATCCGCCGTATGTAGGATCTTTGCTCGAAAATGCACTGACATCTTTAGTTGATTCTAGTTTGATAGACACAAAGACTCTTATAATCGCAGAACATCCTTCAAACCGAACGCCGATGGTTCCCGACAGTTTGTCAATTACATCAACCAAGCGATATGGTAATACGGCATTATCTTTTGTTCAGCAAATCTCCGATCTTGAAGCTGCCGAACAATAATGGAGGATTAAATTATAATGTCCACTACTGTTCTTTATCCGGGTTCATTTGATCCTTTTACCAATGCTCATCTTGGTATCGCCGAACGTACACTGAAAGTATTTGATCGACTGGTAATTGCGGTTGCATACAACAGTCGAAAACAAACTCTTTTCGATGTTTTCGAAAGAGAATCAATGATTAGGGAAATTTTTAAAGGAGATGATCGTGTAGAAGTTTGCTCTTTTGAAGGACTTACGGTTAACTATGCTACAAAAATAGGAGCATCGGCAATCATTAGGGGGTTAAGAGCCGTAGCTGACTTTGAATATGAACTTCAAATGGCAAACATGAACCGCAAACTAAACGAAAAAATAGAAACTCTATTTATAATGACAGCTGAACAATACTTCTTTGTTTCTTCACGAAATGTAAAAGAAGTAGCATCGCTGGGCAGCGATGTATCTTGCCTGGTACCCGAAGCTGTAGCAAAAAAGATAAAAGAAAAATTTTCAGTACAAAATAGATAGTTTGACAAACTAGGCAATTACGTCGAGTAAATGTTTGAGTCGCTCGTCTTCGGTTTTTATCACCGCCAAGTTTGCCTTTGTTTGAGCGGTTGCATCTATGCGCTCCACTGTTTCAGCAACCAAGTCAACCGTTTCTTTCCCTTCTGCGACCTTTGTACTAATGGTAGCAGTTCTGACGGCCGATGCCTCTAAGCGCTTCAACTGTTCTTGAATTCCGTTGGCTGCAACACTCAAAATTTTCATAACAGTCTCCTCTCCCCCCTATTGACTAGTCGGATGTTATGAAAAGATCTTGAGTTAAAAAAATAATATTATGAAAGTTTCTAATGCGGTGACACGGGACTATGCAAAAACATCAACAATGGTTCCAAGTCCATGAAATTCAGAGGCGGCAGCCTGCTTGGCTTTTGAAACCTCATCCCTGCCCTCTGCTCTAATTGCTTCTTCCTGTCTCTCTTTTGCTCTTTCCGCCGAAATATCCTTTCGCACAGAAACCGCATCATGGGAATTAACAGATATGCTAGAATTTATACTTACAGTGTCCATATCAAGGATACTCCTTGTACCTTTTTATTATTTCGGTAACGTTTAAAAAAACTTAATAGTAAATCTACGAGAAAAAAATTTTTTTTCTCCTGCCCACCCTTTTTGTCATTTTGTTGACGCTTATTCAGCATTGCACACTCGATAAACCTCAGTGTTATTGTTTGTACTCTGCTGTAATTGACAAGTAATTATAGGGCATTAGACATCTCATGCTAATTGGGCACAAGTATTGCTACGTGTTTCTTTGGGAAGATAGAATGAAGCACTTTTTTGCCATAATATGTTTGTCTCTGATTTTAACAAATACATTTGTTGCTTATGCAGATGATGCAGAAGAAAAAGCCAGAATATATTTTGACAAGGGTGTAGCTGCCTACAATGAAGGCGAAATGACTGTTGCTCTTGAAGCTTTTCAACGCGCATATTCTATTAGGCCTTCTTTTAAAATTCTATACAATATCGGACAAGTAGAAGCTGAATTAAAGCACTACAACAAAGCATTGGATGCTTTTGAAGAATATTTATCTCAAGGAAAAACTCACATTGAAGAAGAGCGTCGATTGTCAGTTGACAAGGAAATTGAAAAACTGAAAAAGCTAGTCGGCTCGGTTATTATTAAAGGCACTGCCGGAAGTGAAGTATGGCTGGACGGACGACGTATAGGCTATTTGCCCTTGGCAGGACCTATTCGCCTGGATGCCGGAAGCCATGAACTGATACTGAGATTGGGAGAGCAGGAACCTTGCCAAAAAAGGATAAATGTTCTTGGAAACGAACAAATAGAAGACGGATGCTGGTTGTTTGAAAAGGCTCAAACAACGCATGAAATTAATGTTAATGAAGAAGATATCGATCTCTTTGCTTTTTCAACATCAACAGGTGAATCAGAATTTGATTTGTCTTTAAAAAAAGACGAATTATTTCATAGAAAAACCTTACCGTGGCTCTTCTTGGGGCTTGGAACTGCTACTCTCACAGCCGGGATTATTTGCGCTATTGTTACCTCTTCTATAAACAACCGTCTTGAAGGTGTCTGCACCGACGGAATCTGCCCCCCTGAAAGAGGCGATGATATAAGAAGGCTTCCCAGATATGCTGCTTCGGCTGACGGATTGTTTATAGCCTCAGGCGTTATCAGCACTGCAACAATATTGCTGTTCATCAGTACCAAAAAGAAAGACAAGAAACGATGAAAGGCAACGCTTTTACAGTGCTTTGGACATCTGTTTTTTTTTGCGGGTGTTCTTTATGGATAGATGACTTTTCCGTCGATGATGATTCAGGAGAACAAGAAACCGATTCTGAAGATCAAACAGAATCCTTTGCTCCTCCAAAATGCGGTCTAATACTAACCTCACCTTCAGGAGAACGAGTGGAGCTTTGCTCTACAAAAGGCGGAGTATTTTTAATGGGCTGCAACCCTTTAAATTTGGATGAATCCTGTGAAACTGATGAAGTACCTCTTCACTCTGTTGGTTTGTCTGAGTTTATGATTCAAAGATATGAAACAACAGAAGCTCAATTTGCGTCGTTTGTTAAACAAAGACCGGAATGGGGACCAAACGGTAGCGCGGCGACCATTGCTTGTAAAAACGGTTATCTGTCTCAATGGCGAAACGGCGCACCCGCCCCCGGAACTGAAAATACTCCTGTATTGTGGATATGCTGGTATGCTGCGGATGCCTATTGTAGGTGGCTTGGGAACGGAATGCATCTGCCCACCGAAGCTCAGTGGGAATTTGCCGCAAGAACGGGGTCTGACGGACAAGGTTCGGAGGTTTACCGAATATATCCTTTTGGTAATAATCCCACATGTGCGCTAGAAAACTACAGCGGATGCCGCGGAACTCCGGTCGCTGTCGGGTCTTCATACGGCGTATCACCTATGGGTCTCTCAGATATGGGAGGAAATGTCTCAGAATGGATGAATGATTGGTATCGCAATGACTATTACTGCGATCCCGAAGGAACAGGAAAATTCAGCGGTGAATCTTGTAACACAAACCGAATAATAAAGGATCCTTCGGGTGACAGTGAAGGATTCTTTAGAAGTGTGAGAGGCGGTTCGTGGTATCACAATGCGAGCATGATGAGAACAGCCAAGAGAACAAGTGCATCACCGGATACAGTCCGCAATCTTATCGGATTTCGCTGCGCCTATTGATTTCTGACATAACTTGTCTTCGTCTTTCAAATTCTTTTACCATTACAAAACGACAAATCGTATTCTGATCTCGTCTATTTATCTCAATAAACTCAAGACCGTAATGTCCCTTGCCGGCTTGTTCATCGAAATTGGCCCACACAATACGAGCGCGCAATCTAACAACTCCGGCATCAGGAATATCGGTTATAAAAGATACTTCGTCTCCGTTTTCAAGTTTTGAGGTCATAATAATCATCGAACCGCCGCCGCTAATATCTCCGGTAACACCTTCAAGTCTGGATCCGTCACCTCTTACGATAGTAATCGGAAGGGATACTTCTCCTCTAAAAAAGGCTCGTCTATTCTCCCTCCATTCACTGGACGGAAGCTTAATGACCATAACATCAGGCTCATCATCCAGCATTCGAATAAACCCAGTGGAAACCGGCAAAACCTGAGTGTTTCCTATTAGAGATACTGTCACAGACTGTCCCGGCTCTAGATAATCGGTCGGCAAAGGGGTATCACATTTCATTCTAAAAGAGTAATCTCCAATCTGAATAACCTTGCCGACAGTTCTGACTGTTCCCATCGAAGTGTCAGCGTGAATCAACAAACGACGTCCGATTCTCAGTCTCGATTCTCTGTTGCTTACGGAATTGCTATTCATACTCACCGTTTATCCCTTCACTCCTTATATGAGTATAATATCTTTTGGACAAATGAAAAGCCTCGGTTGCATGTCAATCCCATGACGTCTCTGCATAGTCTTTTGACATCTTTTCTAATTTTGCATTTTAATACTAACAGTAACACTCCAATATACCTGCTTTTTTGTTCCCTCTCCTCAAATCATTTTTCTGGCACACCCATTGCTTAAATAGGCTTCGGAGGTTTTTGGCATAATGGATTTAGGAACACTACTTGGAATACTTACCGGATTTGGATTGGTTTTTTATTCCATTGCTGCCGGCGTAGGCTTAGGCGCCTTCATAGACATGCAGTCTTTATTAATTGTTTTAGGCGGAACAATCGGCGCCAGTCTTATAAACTATCCTTTAAAAGACATGCTTGGGGCAACAAAAGTGGCCAAAAATGCATTTCTATTTAAATCACTAAATCCCACATCTGTAATCTTAAGAATGACCGATTTTGCAAACCGAGCCAGACGAGAGGGAATTTTAGCTCTTGAAGAAGCTGTTACTGAGTCTGACAACTGGTTTCTAAAAAAGGGAATACAGTTGGCTGTTGACGGTGAGGATCCTAAATCCATCGAGACAATTTTAGACACAGAAATAGCTTGGCTGAGAGAACGACACAGATTGGGAGCTGAAATATTTCAGACCATGGGAGCCGCTGCTCCTGCTTTAGGGCTAATCGGTACTCTCATCGGTTTGGTGGGAATGCTTCAAAATATGGATGACCCTTCTACAATCGGCCCGTCAATGGCTGTTGCTTTGTTAACAACTTTCTACGGAGCTCTTTTTGCAAATCTATTATTCAATCCGATTGCCGGGAAGCTCAGAACCAGAAGTAATGAAGAAGTTCTTGTGTGGGAACTAACCCGAGAGGGTGTTTTATCCATAAGCGCAGGGGACAATCCCAGAATGATGGAACAAAGACTGAACGCTTTTTTGGCTCCAAAATTGAGAACCGGAGAGAAGGAGTAAAAAGTGGCACGTCGTAACAACAAACCGGGATTCGAAGCCGTCGACTCTTTTCAGATGTTGTTTGTTACTCTCAGTCTAATTCTTTTAGCATTCTTTATTCTTCTAAACAGTATGGCTGTAGCCGATTCTGACAGAAGAAGATTGGCACTCGGCTCGCTATTAGGATCTTTCGGCCTTCTATCCGGAGGTGAATCAGTAGAGTCCTCTGAAGAAAAAGCCGCTCGAAAGAAAAGCATTCTCAAAGAAGACAGAGCATTCCAAATGTTTGAAAAAACAAAACGTACGGCGGCCGCATTATTGGGAGAATCTGTTGCATCAAGGAAAGAAATTAGTTTTTCTGCAGATGAAAAAACAGGAGATTTGCGCATTGTTCTATCCGCAGCTCTTCTATTTGCCCCAGGATCTGCAGTAATAAATCCAAAACTATTTGGCTTGCTTTCTGAGATATCCGAAATTGCCGGTGAAGCTGCCGGTTCTGTCATTGTTACAGGTCATACAGACAATATGCCGACTGACAAAACAACCTCAAATTGGAAACTTTCCCTTGAAAGAGGAGCGACAATTGCAAGGCATATTGAAGCCGTCGGTAACTTGCCGCAAGGAAAGATTTCGGCAGCAGGAGAGGGACCCAATAATCCGATAGAAAATAATCAAACAGAGGCCGGAAAAGCGGCAAATCGACGAGTTGAAATATTGATCAAAACAAGAACGGATAAAACTTTATGAGCAGAAAGAACACTAGCAGCAACGGTATTAAAGTTGACCCAAATGCATGGATGGCGACTTTGTCCGACCTAGTGTTTCTTCTAATTACCTTTTTTGTACTTTTGATCACTATGTCATCTCTCGATGCTAAACGTGTACAAAAGGCCTTTGGTTTCTTTAATGATGCTGTCGGAGTTATGCAGTTTCCTGAAAACGCGGCAACCTCAAGTGATGAAATTATCAGCAAGTTAAGTCCGCTTGCAGAATTCAATACACATACAGGTATTGAAGAGAGTGTAACAGAGACTTCTCAAAAGAACGCAAAGCAAGCAGCAAAAAGAGTCCTTGAAAGTATTGTAGAGTCTCTGACAAATAAAACTCCCTCCAAAGATCTACATCAGACCCTCAGTCCCCTAATAAAAACAGCATCCGGTACAGTAGTTGTCGAAAAAACTAAAGAAGGCATTGCTATTGTACTTCAATCAAAACTCTTGTTCACAAACGGGGATGACAAAATCAATGAAGAGGGCTTTGCACTATTGAGCGATATAGCAGCCATCCTAAATCTGTGGGACTCAGAAGTAAATATTGTTGCATCATGGAGCTGGCATGACGCACCCAATGTTTTAAACCAGGTACTAAATATATTGGAAAATGATAACGGACCTTCCAAGTCGTTGCATCCTATTATTTCTCCCAACTCTGATCGCACAATAAGGTTCGTGCTGAAAAAGAAGGAGTAGCTAATGGCCGAAGAAGAAACAAAGGAATCTCAGCCCAAAAAATCCGGTAAGCTATTACTGGTTTTGGCAATAATAATTCCTCTTAATATTGTTCTTCTATTGGGGATTCTTTTTATTACCGGCGCTATTTCCATCGGCAATCCAAGTCAAAATGAAAAGCCGGCAGAAAAAGAACAACCAAAAGATAAAAAAGAAACATCGGGTTTAGGGCCGCTGGTCAATCTGGAAAACTTTATTGTGAATATTGAAGATGAAGGTGAAGGCACTTTCTATCTAAAATCTTCCTTGACCATAGAGCTTACTAATGAAGCAGCCAATGAACTATATGAAAAATCAAAAATGATAATACGCAATGAAGTTTTAATGATTCTGTCAAGCTTAGATAAAGAGAGCATGCGAGGAGTCAAAAACAAGAAAAGCATACAAACAAGACTTCAAAAATCCATTAATGCGCGACTAAACAGTAATATAATCAAAAATGTGTATTTTACAGAATTTGTAACTCAATAGGAATACTATGGAACCTATTCTAACACCGGAAGAAACAGAAGCAATATACGAAGCCCTGAATTCCAGTCGCAAGGAAAGGCAACCGGTAGAAGAGGTTACGCTTGTAGACGGACATGGATATATCGCGACAATAAAGGAAACCTGGAATGCAGCAGGACGCCGACTAAAAAGTGACATGATCAAAATACTCACAAGTTCTCTTGGCGTAAGAGTAGAATTGGACATAACCGAACCGTCTGTCATTGTTCCTACAAAATCTGACAATGAAGAATGGGACAATGAACGTGTAATCCAGTTTCCTTTGGATAGTCAAGCTTCACATATTGTAGCTGTGAATGCCGCCGACAAATATCTATATATTTGTATAGATCAGGTTATCGCACGTCATTATTTACAAAAAAGAATAGGTTCCAACTTCGATCCCAATGATTTGGAACAAGAGCCTACTGCGCTTACTCTTCTTGAACGTCGCATACTAACAGATTTGATAGAAAGCATTATGAAAGCGGCTTGCACAGTTTCGCCGAACAATGAAGTGCTTTCTGTGTCAAATGAAGACCCTATTTATCTTTGGAGTAAAAGGCCGCCGAGTGAAACATGGGTCATCATGAATTTTGCAGTAGCCTCAATCGGCTCTGTAGGTATATCGATTTTGGGACCGGCGTCTTTCTTTTTAGAAATTCCGGACGGAACAACAAACCTTATAAGCAATAGACTGGAGAATACTCCTGTTCAAATCTCAGTAGAGCTGGGAAGAACTGTTCTCCTTGTATCAGATGTACTTAAGTTACAACCCGGCATGTTTCTTCCTCTTAATGTGGCAAAGGGAGATCCGTTTAGGATTATGATAGCCGGTATTCCAAAACTTAAGGGCGAGCCGTTGGTGTCAAGAGGAAACATTGCGGTACAGGTAATAGACCGCCTAAGCAGTGGAGAAATTTAAATGGCTGACAACACAAATTCAAAATTCGGTTCTGATACAAAAACATCCTCGACTCAACCAAACAATACTTATGCAGCGCCCTCCAGAGCGGCTGATTTTCTATTTGACATTCCCTTGGAACTGACCGTTGAGGTCGGTCGTTGTACTATGCCGATGGGACAACTTCTTAGATTGATGCCCGGATCGATTATAGAGCTTGATACTCCTGCCGGAGAAAAAATCGGCATTTATGCAAACGGCAAGCTTGTTGCAAAAGGAGAGGCAGTTCTCTTGGGAGAGCGTTATGGGGTCCGCATCATGGAAATAGTGGGTGACAAGCAGCAATATGTTGACAACAGCAATCAAGGAGGTGTTCTATGATTACACGTTTTCTACTATTTTTAGTTATATTTGTCGTTGTTATGCCGGCTTCAGCTGACACGGCACCTCAAGCTCTTATCACCGATGCGAAAATCGAACAAACCGACAATGCACAACAAGTTAGGATTATTTTTGACTCACAACCTAACAATCTTGCGATCAAAAAAATATGCACACCGGATATGATTAGAGTTAGAATTAAAGGTCTAGGAGCAAGAAATGAAAAAATCGAGTCGCTTCCTATAAGTGAAAAAGGACCGTTTGATTATATCAGAATTATTACTCGCAACAGAAATACCACAACAGTTCAACTAATATCGGCTTATGACAACTTGGCAGAATGTGAACGAACAAGCGTTTCGTATGAGTCAGGAGAAATTACTATTTCGACGGATTTTACAGAAAAGTTTAAAAAACGCGTAGCTCAACAAAAAGAAAGAGAACAGCTTATTGCAGCAATGAAAGCCCAAAAAGCTCTTGATGCAGCAATGATTGAGAAAAACAAGTCTAACGTATCTGAGGTAAAAGAGAAGCCCACAGAGCAACTTGCAGAAACAGAAAATCTTCAAGAAAATGTACTTTCAACCTCCAAACCTTCAACTTCTCCGTCATCAGAAAAACCTCTATTCAGCTCTTCTAAGACCAAATCCGAAAGTCCGGTTTCAAACGCCGCTGTTCAAGCTGATCCTATGCGCATGGCAGCGGGGTTTATTTTTGCAGCCGTTGTAGCCTTGTTTGCATATGTAATGTTAAAAAAGAAAGACCGTCAAACAGGACATGGCAACTCAATAGAAATAACTGCTACAAAGCGTATCGGCACCAATCAACAATTGGTGCTCGCATCTGCCCAAGGAACACAGTTTCTTCTTGCTGTTAATGATAAGGGTATTTCTATGCTTAGTCAGATAACACCGGAAAAACCGTTTTCGATTCAAACAAATACTGCAGCCAATATTTTGGATTTATCTGTAAAGGAAAAATCATTTCCAAAAGAAACGGCTGCTACTAATGCAATGATTCCTTCTGTTCCTTCTATACCAATTAGCGACGACATATCTTCGGAAATGTATGATATGAATATTGAGTTTTCTGATGATGATGAGCGGCCGGAAGTTTCCCCTTATAAACAAATACAGGAAACCATCAGTGTTAAAAAATCCGTCGAACCTATCCTTTCTTCAGAAGAAGAAGCAGACAATTGGAGAAACGGCGGTTTTGAACGCCATCTTCGCGAAGCTATGTTGCTCAAACAATCGTCCAGAACCAAAAAAGAGACTGGAAACGATATTCCTTCTAACGCCGCAGGGCTGATCGCTCTTGCTAGAGCACGAAGCGCCTTTGGTAACGCTTCGGAAAAGATTGAGGCATAGATGGATCTCTCTATGATCAAGTATACCTGTTCCATTGGATTAGGACTCTTGATTGTTGCCTTTCCCGCAGCAGCGGTTGCACTTCCCGGAATTGAAATATCGATAGGGTCAACAGAAGAACCTGATAAGATTGTCACCGGATTAAAAATTTTGGGACTCTTAACTGTGCTTGCACTTGTCCCGGCAATACTAATGACAATGACATCATTTACACGTTTTGTTATTGTATTTTCTTTTCTAAGACAAGCAATAGGTACACAGCAGGTACCGCCTAATCAGGTTCTCATTGCGTTGGCTCTATTTCTCACTGTTTTTGTCATGGCTCCGGTAGGCCAAAGAATTAATAACGAAGCTCTTATTCCCTACCAAGAGGGCCGTCTTACTGATTCAGACGCTATCGACAAAGCACTTGCCCCGGTTAGAGATTTCATGCTCATTCATGTACGAGAAAAAGACCTTGCTCTATTCTATGAAATCACTGCGATGCCCCTACCCTCTACATCGGAAGAAGTTTCAATGAAAGCACTTATTCCGGCTTTTGTGATAAGCGAATTGAAAACCGCGTTTGAAATGGGCTTTATGATCTTTATCCCGTTTATAATTCTAGATATAGCAATAGCATCGCTTTTAATGTCAATGGGTATGATAATGTTGCCCCCCGCGTTGATCTCTCTACCGCTAAAACTAATGCTATTCGTGCTGGTCGACGGTTGGAACCTTATTGTCGGGTCTCTTCTCAGAAGCTTTGGAGGTGCTGTATGACAATAGACAGCGTACTAGACCTTTTTGCTCAAGCTATGATGACTACTCTATATGTCGTCGGGCCTTCACTTGCCGTGGGGATGGGAGTCGGACTGATAATTGCTGTATTGCAGGCGGCAACTCAAATTCAGGAAAACTCTTTAACCTTTGTTCCTAAATTGGCAGCGATTGGTTTGACTCTTCTTTTAACCGGACGCTGGAGCATTACTCAGCTGCTTAACTTTCTTCGCGATGTTGTTCAGCGATTTGAAGGAGTATCAAGTTGATAGAATCCTTTCCCACTGCTGATATGCTTATTCCTGCCGGCACCACGTTTGTGCTCATCTCTACACGATTAGCTTTTCTATTCTTAACAATGCCTGTATTCAGCTCCAATGTATTACCTCGAAATATTCGCGGAGCAATAGTTGCGGTATTATCGCTCGCTGTATTCTTCGGTTTGCCTTTTGGTGCTGTAACAATTACAAACCCTACTGCAATGATCATTGCTTTGTTGGGTGAAGCAGCCGTCGGTACAGCAGCCGGAGTAGCAGCCAGACTCGTATTTGCAGCTGTAGAAGCTGCCGGAGAGTTAATCGGCGTACCTATGGGAATGGGTTTTTCACAGCTTATCGACCCAATGAGTCAAAGTCATTCAGTTGTCACGGCTAGACTTCTCAGTCTTATTATTTCCATGATATTTTTAGCAGTAGATGCTCATCATGTTGTAATCAAGCTGGTTACAAAATCATTTCAAGTATTGCGTCCCGGACATGTTGTTTTAGCAACAGGAACAGGAACCTCTCTTGCAAAAGACGCTTCTTTGATTTTTATCGGCGCTGTACAACTTGCTGCTCCGGTACTTCTGGTCATTATGGCTTCGATGTTTTCCTTGGGCATTTTGGCCAGAGCAGTGCCTCGGGTCAATCTACTTGTATTGAGCTTTGCTGTTTCCATAATACTTGGTCTTCTCACCCTTCGTTTTGCTGCCTTCGATATCGGCGGATGGATGATAGGTGAGGTAAATAGAATTGAGCCCTTAACATTAAGAACGCTCGATAGTTTTGGGAGCAACTAATGTCGGAACACGATCAAGAACAAAAAACAGAGGAACCCTCTGAGCAGCAGATAAAGCGATTTCGTGAACGCGGCGATGTTGCAAAAAGCCGCGATTTATCATCTCTCGTTGCAATAGCATCTGGGACATTAGCTATGGCTGCTGCCTGGCCTATGATTTCTCGTAACATTACAAGATCGTCAGCCGGCATTCTCGGTAAATTGGAAGCACACGGAAATGAATTTGCCTTTCTAGCCATCGGGGCTAAATTACTAATTGTGATTTTAGCACCTCTCGGTCTATTCACATTTTTCATGATCATAGCGGCACAACTGGCTGAAAACGGTTGGAACCCTACCCTTAAACCTCTTTCACCCAGTTTTTCTAAAATCAATCCTATTCCTCGATTTAGGCAGATATTTTTTTCGGCATCTACAGTTATAGAACTGACTAAAGCATTGGTAAAATTATTAGTTATCGGCCTTATTGCATTTCAAGTAGTAAAAAATGATCTCCTTACCAACGGAAGAATGGTGGGACTTGCTCCGATAGAAATCTTAAGAAGGCTAGGCATAGGAACTCTTCGCATAGCCCTATTTGTAGGAATTGCTTTTGCACTTATTACCATAATAGACATTCTAATTGAACGATATCGACATAAACGCAAGATGCGCATGACAAAACAAGAGATCAAACAAGAAAATAAAGATCAAGAAGGTGATCCGATTGTAAAAGGAAGAATTAGGAGAAAACAAAGAGAGATCGCAACCGGACGAATGATGGATGCAGTGAAAACCGCTGATGTCGTGGTGGTTAATCCTACTCACTATTCGGCTGCGCTTCGATATAAAATGAACGTGGATGCGGCTCCATTGATTGTTGCACTCGGTACAGAACTTATTGCTGCAAAAATTAGAAAACAAGCACGCAAACACGGTGTTCCGGTTGTTTCAAATCCTCCGCTTGCAAGAGCTCTTTTTGCAAAGGGAAAAGTGGGAAACTACATACCTAAAGAGTTGTACCAAGCAGTAGCCGCGTTACTTGCATGGGTTTATCGCGCTACAGGGAGGGTAGCATGATTAAAACACCGGCAATGGCAAATCTGTGGTCTAACCGAACAGAATATATTATTTCGGCTCTTCTATTAGGAATAATCTTTCTAATGATTTTACCGGTGCCGCCTGTTTTGATCGACATCGTACTCACTTTGAGTATCGGCTTTTCTCTCTGTATCTTCCTTGCGGCAATATATGTTGAGTCACCGATGGAACTTTCGGTATTCCCAACTCTTTTACTCGTTGCAACTCTAAGTCGTCTTTCGATAAATATAGCTACAACAAGATTGATTTTATTAAAAGGAAATGAAGGAGTTGATGCTGCCGGAAAAGTAATTTCTACTTTTGGAGAGTTTGTGGTCGGCGGTAATTATGTCGTAGGAATTATCGTATTCTTAATATTGGTTATTATAAACTTTGTAGTTATTACCAAAGGTGCCGGACGAGTATCAGAGGTTGGTGCCAGATTTATTCTCGATGCAATGCCCGGAAAACAGATGGCCATTGATGCTGACCTATCAGCAGGTTTGATCGGAGATCAAGAGGCCAAAGTCAGAAGAAAGCAAGTAGAAGCCCAAGCCGATTTCTACGGTTCAATGGACGGTGCCAGCAAATTTGTGAGAGGTGATGCAATTGCGGGCTTGCTGATTACCGGAATCAATATTGTTGCCGGTTTTGCAATCGGTGTAACACAAGGCGACATGTCAGCATCAGAAGCCGCTCAAACTTATACTATTCTTACAGTGGGAGACGGCATGGTTTCTCAAATTCCGGCACTGCTGATTTCAACTGCAGCCGGTATTATTGCCACTCGTTCCACTACCTCAACATCTCTTGGTCCCGTAATTGCCAACCAGTTACTAAAAAGACGCAAACCGTTAGGCATTGCCGGAGCTATGTTAGGTATT
Source organism: uncultured Myxococcales bacterium (assembly GCA_964458775.1). Taxonomy (GTDB): domain Bacteria; phylum Myxococcota_A; class Polyangia; order JAAYKL01; family JAAYKL01; genus CAYWLQ01. The sequence goes on from CAYWLQ010000022.1 coordinate 16,499, forward strand.
ATGGCTTTTATTCCCGGCATGCCGGCAATTCCCTTTTTGATAATAGGAGGATCTCTCATTGCGGTATCGCGTAAAAAGCAGCAGGAACAAACAGAATCTTCTGAACAAATCGAAAGAGAGCCACAACTGACAGAAAAGGAGCGTCTAGAAGCATTGCTGCCTATAGACCTATTGGGACTGGAAGTGGGTTACGAACTGGTTCCCATGGTTGATTCAAGTCAAGGAGGCGAGTTGATCGGCCGTATCAGCGTACTTAGACGCAATCTGGTTGCTGAACTTGGCATAATTATGCCCCCTATACATGTTAGAGACAATCTACAGCTGGGTCCACGAGAGTATAGATTTTTATTATACGGCAACGAAATCGGCAAAGGGATCGTATGGCCGAAACGTCTTCTTGCTATTGACCCCGGCGGAAATGCATTGCCGATAAGAGGGGAAAAAACCAATGAGCCGACCTTTGGTTTACCTGCTGTTTGGATAGTTAGCGAAGACAGAGCTGATGCTGACCTCAAAGGATATACCATAGTCGATCCTTCTACTGTTATCATTACACACATTACCGAGATGATAAGAAACCATGCGGGCGAGCTGCTCGGTAGAAACGAAGCCCAAGAATTATTCGATGTATTGGCTCGAAGCCATCCGCGTCTGGTAGAAGAACTTATTCCGGCATTGCTCTCACCCACTGAAATTATCAGTGTATTAAGAGATTTATTGCGTGAAGGCATAAGCATACGTAACATGAGGAAGATTTTCGAAACCCTGCTTGAATATGCACCTCGCACCAAAGACACAGAATTGCTGGTTGAATATGTAAGACGCAGACTGTCCAGAGATATTACAAACAAATTCAGAGGCGAAGACAATCGTGTTTACGGTCTCGTGCTTGACTCCGGATTCGAAAACGAAGTGAGACAGTCTGTTCCGAGTCAATCGTCAAAAATTTTAGGTATTGAGCCTCGTCTCGGTAAAAAACTTCTTAGCAGCGTCGAATCGCTTGCAACTGAATTTGGAAGAACAACAGCACCGCCGTTGATTATCACATCGCCGGACTTGAGGCGTGCGATAACTGATTTTTTAAAACCTCGCATACCCGGGCTGTCAGTAGTTTCCTACTCAGAAATCGCCCAAGGTACAGAAATAATTCCCCTCGGCATGGCCGGATTGCCGGGAAAATCGGAGTAAGGGGTAAAAACAATGCAAACAAAAACGTGCTAATCTTTGATGTTGAGTTTTTCTCCCGCAAAAAACCAGACAAATGCTGGGTCCCGACGCTTTGATTGTTTCGACCAGATACCTAAAAGGCAATAACGGACCGGTTGAAATGACAGCAGTGGTTCCCGAACCCGATCTTTACTCAATGGATAGTGTTTCTTCTCATAGAAAGCCTATACAAAAGGAACAGTCAACCGAAGAACCGTGGATGAGGCATATAGATCCGATAAGAGAAGAAATGATAGCGCTTCGTCGAATGATAAAAGAATTGAGTAGGGTAGCTGATGAAGCAATTCTTCCCGGTTTCAACGACCTTCGCGCACTTATTATGGAAACTTCCGGTGATCAGGAATCCGGTAGAATTCTTGGCCCTCTCTATCGAGAACTAACAGAAAAGGGTCTCATGTCTGAAGTTGCCAGAGATATGATTAGAAAGATTGAAACAGAACTCGGCATCAAAGAGCTGTATCGAGGAGAAATGCTTTCGATCGCAAGGGGCCTTATACGAAAGATGATTGAACAAAAAATTGAGGTTTCCGGACCTCTAATTCCTACAGAACAAGATAGGGTTTTTGCTTTTGTAGGACCAAGCGGAGTGGGCAAGACCACAACCATGGCTAAGATCGCTTCTAGGTTGGTGCTTAATGAGGGATTGGACATTGTAATAATCACTACCGATTGTTATCGAGTTGGATCAGTTGATCAGACAAGACGCTATGCAGAACTAATCGGAGTTCCTTTTGTTGTAGCGGATAAGCCGTCTACAATGACTGCTGCGCTACGCACATACTCAAGAGCCGATGCACTGTTTATCGATACCCCCGGACTGGCATTTGAAGATACAAAGACTCGTGAACACCTAAAATCTCTCTTAGATTCAGCCGGAGAACACGTAGACATACACCTTCTTATGTCGGCAGAGTCGTCTCCGGCACAAATGAAAATGATAGATTCCAGATTTAAGGGTTTGTCTCCCAATCGCCTGATTGTAACCAAGGTAGATGAAACCACTCAACTTGGGGGAATGTATAATGCACAGGTAATAACAGGACTGCCTGTAACATATTTAACCTGCGGGCAAAGAGTTCCAGAAGATCTTGAAACAGCAATGCCGAGACATATTGCTGATTTGCTGTTGGGCTCAGGAGAATAGGAGAAGATATGATAATGAGTGAAATAAGCAGATTTAAGTCTCCGTTAACTCTTCCTCGAGTATGTCGCGGCAGCGGCTTGACCAAAATTTCGATCACTGGGGGAAAAGGCGGAGTAGGAAAGACGTCTGTTTCTGTCAATTTGGCGATCAGCTTGTCTCGTCTTGGAGGACGTGTTCTTTTGGTGGATGGAGATCTGGGACTTGCCAATGCAGATCAAATGTTAGGAGTCAGCGCTCAAAAAACTTTATATAATGTTATAACCAAAGGTAGCGCTATTGAAGACAGCATTTTAGAAACCGATTACGGTATCTCACTATTGCCGGCATGTTCAGGAAGAACTGAAATGGAGGAACTTACGCCCGCTGTTCGTATGGGTTTACTTAAGGCAATAAGCGACCTCAGTGATAAATATGACTATGCCATAATTGATACAGCAGCCGGAATAGGAGAAACTGCGCTTACTCTAACAGCTGCTGCTGATCGTAAATTGGTAGTCGTTACACCCGATCCCACATCAAATCGAGATGCATTTGCCGTTATGAAAATATTGTCTAAAGATTATGGTGTAAAAAGAGCAGAGATAATTGCAAACAAGATACCGAGTCATGTAAACGGACGAGAAATATTTGCGAGAATTTCTCAGGTGGTAGCACGCTTCTTGCCTCTTACCTTAGGATATGCCGGTTCAATAGACAGAGATCCATGTGCTGCCAATGCAGTACTGGAAAGACGTCCTCTTATGGACGGATATCCACATTCATCGGCAGCTAAACAAATTGCCAAGATAGGAGCTCACATTGTCTCCGAAGTAAATCGCGAAAGGCTGATTGCCTCTAACATGTGCGATTCAGAAGAGGAAATATAATGTTTATGAGCATTGCCTACAATGGAAACCGCAAAAGCCAGGAGGAATTGGTATCTCAATATATTCCGATGGTAAAGCAAATCGCAGGTCGCTTAATCAAGAAGGCACCCGGAGGAACTTCCATTGATGACCTTATAAGTGCCGGAATGCTGGGTCTGGCTGAAGCTGTCGGCAAGTTTGACAAAAATCGACAGGAAGAGTTTGTCGGCTTGGTAAGAGCAAGGGTCCACGGTGCAATGATAGATGAAATTAGAATGAGCAGCCCTCTTTCTCGTAACAAGTTTTCGAAATCGGTTCAGCTTACAAAATCTATCAATGATTTAAGACATAGCCTAGGACGACAACCGAGCGAACAAGAAATTGCAGATAGAATGGGCCTCAGTACAGAAGCCTATCATGAACTGTTGTTACAATTGCAAGAAGCCCGCGTATTATCGCATTCTACCGTTCAAAAAACTATGGACAATACTGCCTTTATGCCTGATCTCCCTGCTGAGAATCCGCAAAATGCCTATTTGCACGAAGAGCTAAAAGTAAGGTTATCCAAAGCTATTGCAAGCTTGTCCGAAAAAGAACAACACGTTCTATCTATGTACTACAAACATGACAAACAGTTAAAAGAAATAGGAACTGAATTGGGAGTATCAGAATCGAGAGCCTGCCAAATAAGAACTGAAGCGGTATTTCGTTTGAGAGCAATAATGGAGGAGGAATAAATGGGTAACGGCATTTATGTAGCATTATCCGGAGCGCTTACCGATACTCGACGCGTAGAGGTAATCTCCAACAATTTGGCAAACGCAAAAAGTGCCGGTTTTAAGCAGTTTCAAATGGCTGCTGAGGCTGTTAAAGGAGCTGACGGTTCCAATGAAATGACCTTTGCTGTTGATGCACCTCCTCAAATAGATTTTAGATTGGGAGATCTTAATGCCACAGAAAGTCCGATGGACATAGCGCTTACCGAAGGTGTTTTCATGGCGGTTAGAGACGGCAATCAAACAGCCTATAGGCGCGGAGGCTCTCTTATAATACGTCCTGACGGAATAATGATAAATCAGGAAGGCCAAACTATTATGGGAAAAGAAGATCAAATAAAAATTCCGGAAGGACAAGAACATTTGGTAACAATACGCACTGACGGAACAGTAGTTGTCGATGGAAATGAGTTTGACCAAATTCGATTGACTGAATTTAGAAATTTGCAAGGTTTGCGCAAAGCCGACGGTTCTACGCTGGTAGATACAGGTCGCGCAGAACCCATAACCGTAGAAACGAAATATCCGGTAATGGTGGGTTATAGGGAAGAGGGAAACATAAGCCTAATTTCGGGAATGACCGATTTGATTACCGCACAGAGAAGTTATGAAGCGGCACTCAAAACAGTTGAAACCTTTTCCCATATTGAGAAACGAACAGCACGAGATATTCATAGTTAGTTAACTTTTGAATCAAGGAGGCTTGACATGTTGAGAGCACTATCAAACGCCGCGAGCGGCATGAAGGCCCAGGAAGTGAATATAGATGTTATTTCCAACAACCTGGCCAATGTTAATACCACAGGGTATAAGAAAGCAAGAGCTGAGTTTGCCGACTTGTTTTATGAGCAAAGGGTTCGCTCCGGTACACCATCCCCTACAGGAACGCCGCTTCCGGGAGGAACAGAAATAGGTTTTGGTGTTAGAACTGTAGCCACTTACAAGAATTTCAATACTGGAGACATGAGAGAAACAGGAAATCCCCTTGATATAGCCATTGAAGGTAAAGGCTTTCTGAAACTTATTGATGCCGAAGGAAATGAGGTTTATACACGCTCCGGTATTCTAAAGACAAATTCAGACGGGCAAATTGTTAATGTTGACGGCTATCTGCTGGATCCGGCACTATCCATCCCTCAGGATTCCACATCTATTACGATTTCTGAAACCGGAGTTTTAAGCGTTACAACTGGCGCTGATTCCATTCCGATGGAGATAGGCAGAATTGAGCTGGTAAACTTTGCCAATCCAGCCGGATTGATATCGATGGGAAGAAACCTTTATGGAGAGTCTCCGGCATCCGGCGCAGCAATGCCGGGTAATCCGGCCGAAGAAGGCTACGGACGAATTTTGCAAGGTTTTACTGAAGGATCCAATGTGGCTGTTGTAACAGAAATGATTGATATGATCTCTGCTCAGCGAGCGTACGAAATTAACTCTAAAGTAATCAAGGCGGCCGATGAGATGCTGACCCAAACCACAAGGTTGAATTAGCCCATGAATGCCTTGCACAAATATTATTCATTCTTTGTTGCTTTCTTTCTGACATGTTTTTCAATCACAGCAACAGGCGCAACAGTATCTGTGCAAGGCAACAGGATTTTACTTGGAGATATAGTTAAAAACTGTGAGACAACATTGTGCGAAATTGATCTAGGGTCCTCCCCTCTTCCGGGCAAAAGTATAACCGTCACGAAAAATGCAATATTAAACGCTGCAAGGAGAGCTTCTCAAAATTTGACAGATCTCGATATTCCGCAACGAATTGTTGTGACCAGACAAAAGAGCAACGTATCGCATAAAGCCGTCGACGCTAAAGTTCGAAGTGCAGTGGAAGCAATTCTTCCAAATGGAACTGTAATAGAATCGTTGGGAACAATAGGGTCAATTTCTCTTCCGATTACGGACTATGAGCTTAGGGCAAAGTGGCCGGGAGACAACGGTTTTAAGCGTAGAGTGTCAATTCCTGTTGAGTTTGTCGTTAACAATAAAGTTTTTCGGACAGTTCGCGTAGCCGCAACCCTGACCTTTGAAACAGAGGTTTGGGCAGCTTCAAGAGAGTTGCAGCGAGGACAAGTTATAAGCATAAATGACGTAAAACTGATCAAGATACATGGTGAAGGTTTGGGTAGGGGTATGTTTGAGAATCAACAAGATGTTATAGGTCAAAAAGTAACTCGCACCATTTTAGAAGGAACACCTTTGTTGGAAAGAGATGTAGAAAAACCGCCGGTGGTAAAGCAAGGCGGACGTATCGTTATCGAGTCCAGAATCGGACTCATTACTATCCGGGCATCAGGTACAGCACGGCAGGACGGAGCAATAGGTCAACGCATTCGCGTATCAGTTGATTCGTCAAACAGTTTGGTAACAGCCGAGGTTGCCTCCCCCGGATTCGCGGTGGTGATACAATGAAAAAAACTGTCATTATCTCAGCATTAATTATGTCTTCAAGTATGCTTCTATGCAGTTGTCAACCAAGGCATATTCGACCTTATACTCCAAGAGAGCGAATCTACGAACCGGACAAATATGCAGCAGATGTCTACACCGAAGCCGAGAAAGAAAACACCGGTTCTTTGTGGAGCAGCTCAGTACCCAGTCTTTTTGAAGATTTAAGAGCTTCGAGATTGGGCGACATTCTAACAGTAGTAATAGATGAAGATTCCGAAGGAAAAGGAAACGCCTCCACAAAATTAGGTTCGGATTCAAAAATGAGCAAGGGTATTTCCGGAATGTTCGGTCTAATGGCAGCATTAGCCAGGCGTTATCCGGATCTCAACCCCGAGCAACTGATCGAATTTATGGGCGGAAGCAGCTTTGACGGAAAAGGAAATACTGCAAGATCAGGAGAATTGAGAGGAAAAATCGCTGTTAGGGTAAAACAAGTAATGCCCAACAGCGATTTATTTGTAGAAGGTCACAAAGTTATTTTGCTCAACGAAGAAGAACTTCATTTTTATATAAGCGGTGTTGTCAGGCAAACAGATGTTCAACCGGACAACTCAATTCGCTCCTCGGTAATTGCTGATGCCCAAGTTGAGTTCTCAGGTCGAGGAGTTGTAACAGATCAGCAGTCTCCGGGTTGGCTCTATCGTTTTATGGATAAAGTTAAACCTATTTGAAGAAGAGGAGGCATTGATGAAAACAAGAACAACAGCTGAGATAATAGTTTTCGCAGCAGTATTAACAATATCTCACCATGTAAATGCACAGAGAATAAAAGACATTTCTGACATTGCCGGCGCAAGGCATAACCAGTTGGTGGGTTACGGCATCGTAGTAGGTCTTGCCGGAACCGGAGACGGAACAGGGGCCGATTTTACTCTTAAATCTGTTGCAAGCATGCTAAGGAGACTTGGCGTTCAGGTTGACCACAACAAAATTAAACCCAAAAACGCAGCTGCAGTAATAGTTACCGCTGATCTTCCTCCTTTTGCACGCAACGGTCAAAAGCTCGATGTAGTCGTATCTTCTCTTGGAGATGCCAAGAGTTTGAGAGGCGGAACACTAATACAAACTCCACTGCAAGGAGCAGATCGTCAGGTATATGCTGTTGCACAGGGGGCAATATCTATCGGCGGTTTTTCAGCCGGAGGTTCGGGGGCTTCAAAATCATCCGGTCATACTACAGTCGGAAGAATACCCTCAGGCGGTTTGATTGAACGACAAGTTAATACCTCTATCGAAACAGATAATGTATTACGTATTACCCTAAAAAGTCCTGATCCCGTAACCGCTCACAGAACTACTGAAATAATCAATCAAACTTTGGGAGGACCTTTTGCAACAGCCGTTGACCCCGGATTAATTAAGGTTCTCATTCCGCCGAATTTTCGAGACAGAACCGTAGAATTGTTGTCTGTCATAGGCGACTTGCAAGTTGAAACGGATCATACTGCCAAGATCGTAATAAATGAAAGAAGCGGAACTGTTGTAATAGGTTCGGCGGTAAGACTTAAACCGGCAGCCATCGCCCACGGCAGTCTAACGGTAGAGATCAGTAAAACAGTAGGTGTAAGTCAGCCGCCGGCTTTAAGCGGAGGTTCGACGGTTCAAGTAGAAGAAACAGAACTAAAAGCAGACTTTGCTCCCGGTAATCTGCATTTTATTCCAGGAGCATCTACTGTAAGCGATTTAGTGGGAGGTTTGAACTCACTGGGCGTTAAACCGTCTGATTTGATCGTTATCTTTCAAATGCTCAAAGCTGCCGGTGCAATTACTGCTGAAATTGAGGTTCAATAATGCCTATAGGAGCAGCTTCAGCCGTCGGAATTGGTTTGTATAACGAACCGCAGATCCGTACTTCTGTTGAGGCTGCCAAAGCATTCGAAGGAATGCTGCTACAACAGCTTTTCAAGTCAATGTCGGCCACTATTGATAAATCGGGACTTTTCGGCAACGGTTTTGAAGCACAGCTATATTCTGACATGTTTATGTCCGGTTTGGCAGATTCTGCGGCAGGAGGTTTGGGCATGGCAGAGCTGATTCAAAAAAGCATTGATGGAAAAGAAGGACCGAGTCCGTCGGATATAACAGAGCACAAAATGAGCGTAGATTCGATAAGAGGCTTTCAGGCATATCGCACAGCAAGTTACTACTCCCAAGATACAAACGCTAACTTGGATATTGCAAGTGCGGCCGAAGAACTTATCGGCGATTCAGCTGAACGCTGGACTCCTGAAGGAGAGTTATCTCATAATGAATTAGGTGCCCAATTAGCTACGAATGCAAAAGAAGGCATAGCAACTTTTAATGTTGCTGATGCAGGAGGATACAAAGGTCAACACAAATGCAATCTTTTCGCTTTTGAGCTTCTGCGAAGAGCAGGATACGCAGTGCCGATTAGTGCAAGACAGCGAGGATGGGGATATCCGGGGGCAGATTCTGTAACTAAATGGGCGGCAGAAGATAACATCAAAGGATGGGCTAAGATCCGCTCCGGCGAAAATACAGAAGCATTAAATGCCGTAACTGAAAGTGGTAGAGCCTTGCTGATTACCTCAAGTTCTCCGGGAACCGCTGCCGGACACATGGCGGTGGCAGATAAGATTCACTCGGTTAGAACAAATGCATCCGGTCAAATAGAATCGGTTGAGTACTCAGGTTGGGATGCTAATGTAAAGGGAGCCAGGTACTCACGAAGAACGTGGAGGCTTAATGCCGGAGAAGAAGGTAGAGGCTTTGATAGAATAGAAATACTAGAACCGATATATACTGGAAAAACCAACTCTTACAATCCGGCGAACTCCGGTCTTCCCGGAGCCAGCATAGCTGATTTACAAAAAATCGCATCTTTTGCTCAAGAATTCGCTTCGGCAACCGACAACGAAGATGGAACCTAACAGGTTCAGTAACCTTGAGGAGCCGTCGTGAAAATATTTAATAATTTGAGAATCGAAAATATTCTGGAGACAAAAGTAAAAGCAGTAGAAAAAGTCTCCAATCAAGAGAGTCGAAGAGTAGGAGAAGCAGGTCAAGATACAGTCCAACTGAGCGCTTCTGCGTTGGCTGCTGCAAAAGCCGAAGCGTCTAAGGTTGAAGAGATAAAAAACTCTGCATTGGACAACAAACCGCTTCCGGATCCCGCAGAAACAAGCGAAGCCATATTGTCCAAAGAGCTTAAAGACCTGCTGAATGAGTTTGATTTTTAGACCTAGCTGAAATTGTAAGAAAGGACTTCAAGTTCATGAACGGAAACATTTCACAGCAGACTATTTCGTCCGACCCTGTTGTTCTGCTAAATCAGATGCTGTTATTGCTTGAAAATGAACGCCAAGCGTTGCTCAGCGGAAATGCATCGGCAGTGTTTACTATTAGCCAAGAAAAAGAAACCGTAATAGCAGCGATTAAAGACTGCAGTAGTAGAATAAAAGCTGATTCGTCAATAAATTCAGAAGTTAGAATGCTTTCAGAAACCGTTGCTTTGGCCGCCAACTCTAACCACAACTTACTCTTTCAGATGTATGAGCACTATAAAGGCATGTATGAGTTCTTGCTTAAAATATCAGGTCACGGAGCAACTTACGGCAGAGACGGTTCATTAACTCGTGACTATGAAACCAAGCCAAGCGCTGACATTACTGTCTGAAGGAGCAAAGCATGACCTCCATCAATATATTCAGCACCCTTCATATAGCAAAGACAGGAATGACAGCGCAACAAGGAGGGCTTAACGTTACCAGTCAAAACGTAGCTAACGTTAATACTGCCGGTTATACCCGACAGCGTATTGTTTTGTCATCGGTAGCCGGAGATGCCCTGGGCAATGGAGGCGTGGCTATTTCCGGCATAAAGCGATATGTTGATGAATTTGCAAATGCCAGATATGTTCAAGAGTCAAGTCTTGCCGGATCCTCAAATCAGCAAGCTTCACTTTTGACTCATGTCAGTACCATTTTCAACGATTTGCAAGATTCCGGCATAGGTAGCGCAATAGATAACTTTTTTGGAAGCCTAAGACAACTTCAAGGTTCTCCAGAATATGCCACTGTACGTCATGAGGTACTTGCAAGAGGTGCGGAATTAGCAAGTGCTTTCAACCGATCACACCAACACATAGAAACCCTCAGATATAATATAGATAGCATACTAAGTTCATCGGCTGCCGAGGTAAACACTAGAGTTGAGCAAATATCGACTATTAATCATGAAATACGCTTAGCCAAAGCACAAGGAGTCAATCATGCCAGTCTTCTGGATCAAAGAGATCAATTAGTAAGGGAAATAGCCGAACATGTGACAGTAAGTACACTGCTTACCGAAGACGGAGGCATGACTGTGTTTTTGGAAGGCGGTCTTCCGCTTGTGGAAGGCGGCAATATTTCAAGACTGGAAGTCAGTGAAGGAGCCGCTCCTGGATCAGCCACCATTACATATGTATCGTCTAACGGCAGCACAGCAGAAGTTACCAATCGTTTGAAAAGCGGAAAAATGGGAGGCGCTCTCAATGTCAGAGACAATATTCTTCCAAAGTTTACATCAGAATTAGATCAGCTAGCCTACGATATAATTACTGCAGTTAATGCTCAGCACTCTGCCGGTTTCGGTCTAGATGGCGTGGGAGGACGCAACTTCTTTCTGCAACCTGCAGCGGTAGAAGGTGCTGCACTTCAAATGTCACTTGATCCGTCTATGGTGGGAAACTCGGATGCTGTAGCTGCCGCTGAGGATCCTACGATGACTCCTGGCGATAACCGAAACGCTTTAGCTTTGGCAGCACTGGCGGACATGAATTTGGCCGGAGGCAATACCCGAACCTTTGACAAAGCCTACGCCACTTTTATGGGTACACTGGGAGTAGAAACCCGAAACGCCATAGATCAAAGTGCAATGAGGGCCAACTCTCTTGCTCATATAGAGATGATGAAGGACAGTCAGGCGGGCGTTTCTATAGATGAGGAAATGACCAATCTGATTCAATATCAGCGAGCTTATCAAGCATCATCAAGAGTGCTTAGCGTTGTAGACGAAGTAATAGGCACATTGCTGGATTTGAGGTAATGAGATGCGTATAACCGAAAGAATGGTTTTTAGACAGTCTACTCAAGATATTTCCGCTTTGAGAGGGAAACTCTTCAATTTGCAACAACAGGCAATTAGCGGAAAAAGAATCGGAAGGGTCGAAGATGATCCGGTAGCTGCAGAAAGAGTAAGATTGGTCAGATCTGCCAGAGAAGCTGCTGAGCATCACCAAAGAAACATTGTCAGAAGCCAAACTCAACTCAACTCTGTTGACGGAGCGCTTGGTGAAGGGACAAATATTTTAATAAGAGCCAAGGAACTTGCTTTAGCAATGAGCAACGGAACAGTAGGACCGGAAGAAAGAGCAATGGTTGCAGCAGAGGCTGCAAGTTTGTACGAATCTATGCTAAACGTAGCAAATACCAAGGTAGCCGGTGAATATGTATTTGGAGGCTTTTCCACAGAAACTATACCTTTTTTAAATGACGGAACCTTTGTAGGGAATGACGGCAGAAAAGAAGTTGATGTGGGTTCCAATGCCAGGGTGGTAGTAAATGTTTCAGGAAGAGACGCCTTTACTGCTGCAGGCGGTGTAGATATTTTAGCTGAACTCGACAACCTGTACCAAGCTCTAAACAACAATGATGTTAATGGTATAAGCAACGCAGTAGATTTTATTGATCAAGCAATTAATCAAATTGTTAATGTAAGAACAGATGCCGGTCTTAAACTCAACCAGCTTGATATGGCATACAAACTTAATGAGAAGTTTAATGAAGATTGTTTATCTCAGGAGTCACAACTTATTGACAGTGATGCGGTGGAGGTGTTTTTAAATATAAATGCAACACTGCAAGCGTTGGAAGACGCAATGACAGTGTCACAGAAAGTTACCTCCATCTCAATGCTCGGAAACTAGAGTCCGAGCCCAAGAAGGGTTGTCGGATGCTAATTTTAAGCAGAAAAAAAGGTCAGCGAATTGTTATCGGTAAAGACATTGTGGTCACAGTTAAGGAAATCAGAGGAAACACAGTGCGTCTCAGCATTGAAACTCCGCATGGAGTTCCGGTATTTAGAGAAGAAATCCTCGCGGATATCGAAAACGAGATGCGAAGAGCAGCTCTCAATGCTGCAAGAGAGAGACCGTTGCCGAGCATTCCGTCTATAGCGCTGGACAACAGCAACGAAAATGGGAGGGACCTTGAAAATCAAGACTGAACGTTTCGGAGAAATAGAGGTACCGGAAGAGTCAATTCTGAATTTAAAAAACGGAATAATAGGCTTTTCGGAATGCAAGCGAATGATTTTAATAGATTATAAAGAAAACTCTCTCTTTAAATGGCTGCAAGCGGTCGATGAACCTTACCTAGCATTTCCGATAATAGATCCTCTGCTCTTGGTACCCGACTACCCACTTGAACAAATAAAGGAATCTTTAACAATTGACAAAAAGCAACCCGAAGAAATAGCAGTAATGGTAATAGCTACTGTTCCTCCTGCTCCAAAGCCGATAACCGTAAACCTTCTGGCTCCTATAGCCTTTGACGCAAAAACAAAAATAGGCGACCAGCTTATCTTAAATGATAAGCGCTTCACCATAAGACATCCGCTCACCTCACCTGAAACAACTTCCGTCGAAACCCAAGCAAGATAATCGCTCACAGTAGTTTGCATATCAATGTACTGCAATGTACTGATTTATTAGTTTGTATCTTTTATACATGCAATATAGCTTGGTATTCAATCAATAACTTAAATACTTAAGGACATCTAAAACGATCTATTGCAATGAAGATAACTTTCTATTTGACACTTGTTTGTCGGTCTTGTAACAAGCACCCAACATAAAAAGAGCTTTAACGACCAAATGTTTAACAAAGAACAACTAGAATATCAGAAAGAAGAACGGTTGGGTGCAAAGGAACCTCCTTCACCGATGACACAACGGCCGTCAACCATTCCTCCTCCGCCTCTTCCTGTTGCCCAAGCTTATTTCCCAATCCCCTCACCTCTCACGGAAGATGAAAACTGCGTAACCAAACGTTTTTATGTCAATGTATTTGAACCTACTGCTCAACCTTTACAAAATGATATTATTTCTATTGACTATGAATCTGATGACGATGAACCTGAACAGCTTGAGCTATCCAATGATCAGCAAACTCAAGTTTTCTATCGCAATAACAAATTTGAAATTGACGAAGATGCTGTAACCAAAGAAATTAGAATTCAACGATTGGCAAATTTTTCCTCAAAACGCGCCGGCAATTTGGCAGCCATGGAAATCAGAACTCTACCGACGGAAGATTTGTCATCCCCTGAAATCAAACAACAGATACTTACGCTAAAGTCAAAGCTTTCTCCCTTAATTGAAGCATATCGTATTGCAAAAAACACATTGTTTTCTTTTTGGACACAGTATCGATTAAAAAGAAATCGTTTTGCTTCCTATATAGACAATGATCCCCGCCACAAAATAGACAGCACCAGACTTAGATTATCAGTTAACTCCTATTCTGAAGATTTATACAATGATATTCGAGGTATTTTAAGATCGGCATCTACTCTATCAAATCCCGCGATTAAACAAGACGGATTCTCAATATCGCTCTCACAACCTCCTCAAATATCAGTTAATGCAGCATTATTAAAAAGAACCGATATATACTCCTTACTTATTAGGGGAAAAGCATCTCATCCAGTTGCTATTAAAGACATTATGGTTTTTGCAGACAAGAAAAAAATTCTTCATTTGTCAAATGCAATTAGAGCAAATGCAGGATTTATGGAGTTTTCAGCCGACGTTCCATTGGAAAATGCTGTGAGTGATATTGTAGTAGTTGCAAGACATAATGAAACTGTTTTGAATTCTCAATCATTAACAATAAAAAAATCTTAATAATTGTCTTTGCAAAGCAGATCTAAACATTATTGATGTTAAGGACATTATGACATGAAAGCACTGTTATCAATTTTGACTTTCTTTCTAACTGTCTTGTCATTCAATGTTTCAACAGGTAATGATTTACAAAATCCTAAATTCAAAGGAGTCTCTATGATGAAAGAAATGCAAATAACTTCTCAAGCTTTTGAAAACATGAAGGAAATTCCGATAAAGTATACATGTAAAGGAGCAAATATTTCCCCTCAGTTATCTTTTACCGACATTCCACAGGCAGCAAAAAGCTTAGCCTTGATTGTCGATGATCCGGACGCTCCTGATCCTAATGCTCCTAAAATGACTTGGGTTCACTGGGTGGTGTATAATATACCTCCTAATGTTTTACAGTTTGAGGAAGGCATAAAAAAGCTGCCGGACGGAGCAATTATTGGAATAAACGATTGGAAAAAACCGGAATGGGGAGGGCCTTGTCCTCCAATCGGCAGACATCGATATTTTTTTAAACTGTATGCCTTATCTGAGAAACTGCCAAAACTTAATACTCCAACCAAGGATGAATTGATCAAAGCAATGGAAAATAAAATCATCAGCCAAGCTGAACTGATCGGTACTTTTCAGAAATAACTATTCCCAAACAGTATTAAATCTTTTTCGTTTTGGAATTTTGAGAAAGGTTAGAAACGGATATCCTACTGCAACTGCTGAATAAACCATATTTCCATGGGGTAGCGAAAGCATATCCGATACTTCTTCAGACTCACTACACGCCCTACAGAAAAGACCGACAAAACAGGTTCCTAAATCCATGGTTTCTGCTGCCAACACGGCTGTGTGCGCCGCAATAACGCAATCATCTTTAGGCGTAGGAGCATTAACAGGTGCATGAAAAAGCAATAATGCGGGAGCCTTGTGAAAAACAGGATCAAAGCCTTTTTCGTAAGACTTGAACATATTTTTGTATCTCTCATAACGTTTTAATTGATATGCTGATTCTTCAGAAATAACAAACTGATGCTCTTTCAAAAAAGCTTCTTCGGCTTGAAATTTTGAGAATTGTTCAGCAAAATGTCTAACCGTTGCTCCGCTCAATTCCCTAATTCTCTTAGGAGTACGCAAAACCTTTAAAGAGACCGTTCTCGCATTTACGCCCGTAGGAGCATATGATGCAATATCGATAATCTTTTCCAAAATTGCATCAGGAACTTCTCTACTCTCAAAATGTCTGTGGCTGCGTCTCTTTTTTACAACCTGACTAAACAGCTTAAACGAATCTGTTTTCACATCAGAAAGAATATTTTTTGCTTCATTTTCGTTTTCTGTAAATATTTCGCTGTGAATCAAAGCATCTGAAGGACATAGAGAAACACAATGTCCGCATAAAATACATCGCTCAAAAGAATCCCTTGTCGCTGTTTTCCCATCTATTTCCGTAAAACATGTCGGACACCTAAGACGACAGATTCCACAATTTGAACATTTAGCTTGAACAATTTCAATTTTAATCATGAAACAAAAATTAAGGAAGCTGAATATGCTTGTTATTCAGAAGCTTGAGCAGCAGCAGACATGTTCTTTGCACGAGCTATATATTCCTGAAGACCTTCCTCCGGATTTGGGTCAACAAAAGCGGCCGGATCCTGTGAGCAAATTGAAGAAATCTTGTTGAGAAGGTTCTGTTGAATTTCCCCCATGGTTTTCATCAAGTCTGATATTTCCTTAATTCGCTTACTATACTTGGTAAAATGAGATTGTGTTGCGTTACCCAAAAGACCGGCTTTGGATTCCTGACCTAACATTATTACATATTTTTCAGGATCTTTTGTCAGTGCGCTATCTTCTCCTTCCGGATTATACATAGTTCTTTCAAAAGCATACGTACCTGAATCAGTCTGAACTCTTACTGTGTCTCCTGAGACTTCTCCTAAAACCACCACATTACCAAAGAACTTTCCTTCTTTGTCCCTTTTAAAAACAACACCGTATGTTGTTTCCAGCAACTTAATAAATTGCTCCTGAGTAGCTTTAAGTTCTTTTATGTCATATTCGGTGGCACGTCTGTGTTCTTGAATCAAACCGTACAGTTCATCCCATTTTTTATAATAGTCAATAAGCCATTGAACTGCGGCAGCATCAAACTTTTTGTAGTTTCGCTCGGTTAAAAGTGTCGGCTTTAAAGGATTTCCGCCTATATTGCTTTTCAAAAAGTTAAGATGTTGCTCGTCAAATTCCCTCTTCCCTGTTTTAATCAATGCAGAATTAATCATTGTTTGAGCTTCATCAAACAATTTTCCGGCTTCCTTAAGTTCATAATCTACAATAAGCGCATCTCGAATGGCGATGTTGAGTTCTCGTCGAGCGGAAACACCGTTACCCAATAAGTATCCTATAGCTATGGCAAAAACCGAAACAATTGATACTGCCATAATCATAGTTTTCTTGCTCTTTTCATTCATTAACGGTGCATCTTCAATAGACACTTCATTGGTTGCCGGCATGATCATAGGCATCATTGCAGCAGCATTGGGTGCGGAAGCCTGTCCAAAGGGATCCCTATCATCCTGCTGAATAGAGGGAGTAGGCTCCGGAGCAGGCTGTGCCTGTTGCATAAATGGAGGAACTATATTTCCAGGTTGCCCTCCTAACCCTCCCGGTAACGGTCCGGGTTTCATTCCCGGTAGCGGAGCTGCTCCGCCGACAGGTGACATACTCGGCAATCCGCCGGCGGGTTTCATTCCCGGAAGCGGTGCTACGCCGCCCGGTCTTGCCCCCATACCTGGAAGTCCTCCTCCTATACCGGGCAGTCCGCCGCCTCCAATTCCCGGAAGAGGCCCCAAACTTGGCTTTCCTCCAAGTCCAGGAAGAGGCCCGGGCATCTTGCTAACTACTTGTTTTTTCTGGTCTTCAGTCAACATCCACCTCCATATGACTAAGAACTATTAATTAGTCCCTAATAAACAGCGCCAAAGAGTATTTTCAAACGGTATTCGGTGTCAACCAATAAAAACAATAAGAAAAGCTGTTGATTTACTTGATAGTGTCTTGGCGGAAAAAGATTAAAAACAACCCATTAGAAAAGCTCGCTATCTATTCACTGATGCAGTATAAGAAATACTTCGTAATGTTAATATTTAAGCAGTTATCATTATCGTTTAACCGGTCATTTAACCGTACACAAATTGTATTTGCAATTACATTTCTTATTGTATTGCTCACGTTGGCAACCATTTCACCAATGAAATCTATGGCTTTCAATAAAACTCTTCAAGTCGGACCTCATATTGGCTATAGCGGCACTTATACAGATGAAAAAAAATATCCTCACATTTTTAACGGTTTTGCAACCGGCATTCAGATAATTGCAGGTCTGAATAACTTTGTAGGCATAAGCCTTGAAGGAGCTTTTGACGCCCACAGAGGATATAGCGAATACGACAAACAAGAGGTCACTGATGAAAATAAAAAAATTAAAATGGAATGGATTGAAACAACAAAGGTTACTGACTATTTCACCTCAACAATTGCTGCGTGCCTTGTCTACACAATAGATATTACTAACATTGTGCCGTTTCTTTCAGCCGGCATTGTTGGTATTAGAGCAGATCGCAGAACAGACGATGTACACCAAGCCCAACACGGTCTAGGTTTGCGACTGGGCGGGGGTTTTGATTATTATTTCAAGAAGATATCTGTAGGCGCAGCAATTTCTTCAGATCGTTATTATACTGGTGATACTGATCATCAAAAACGAATACTCTTTTTGTTGCGCATGTCATATGTTTTTCGTTTAGGTCGTTAGTTTTTTAAAATAGACAAAAGTTTGGCAACTTCTGTTTGTCCGATTATGATTGATTTACAATGAATTGTCGATTCATCACATTCTTATGCTTTCTAAATATACAGAGTATGAACTGCGGGGGTGTTCGTTTTGAACATGATACTCTCCTTAAATCACCATTGGCAGCGTCAGAATGGATATCTCCATGGAAGGGATTGTCTGAGCAAGACTCTCATATTTTGCGAAGAAAAATAGTATCTTTTGCAATCTCACGTTCTCAAGACCTCTCAGAACGAAATGATTTCGGTCAGTCTGATTTAGATGATCTCTTTTTAACACTGAAAGCAAAAGTTGACTGGAAAAAAGATAGGCCGCTCTCCGATCTGGTTCGCGCAGCTGAAAGACGAAATGCCTATGACAACCAAAAGCTTCCTTCAGAAGGAGACATTGTATTGTTCCACAATCAAACCGATCGAAATAAGAACGGGAAATTAGATGACTGGCTTACAGGGTGCGGAATTGTTATAGAAAAAAAGGATAAGATATTAACAGTTTTAACAAGAAGCGAGCATACACCAAGACTAACTAGAGTAACACCGATGAAACCTTCTGTTCGTTCAAAGAAAGGAACATTACTAAACTCCTTTCTTCGCATTCCCAAAGAAAACGACCCTCTCAATACAGAGTATCTTGCCGGTGCTTTATATGCGGGCAGAATCGATATTGTTAAGCTGGTTAAATAAGTTGCCTCTGCAACAAATACGGCGGGAGGCTATGTGCACATTCCGTGTTTTTGAGGGAGCGCTGCAAGAAGCTCGTGCCTTTTTACTTATTGCATAGGCTTAACAAATACTATCTATCTAACGGAAATAACGATACAAAAACATTTCCTTCTTCAACATACACTTCATGCTCTCTCAAAGAAGGTGAATTAGCATTTTCACATTCTCCTGTTGATAAATCATATCGCCAGCCGTGCCTTGAACATGTAACTTTATTGTCTTTTATCGGCATAGCAGACAAATCAGCGCCTTGATGCTTACAAGACATCTCCCTTGCAAAAAAAGCGGTTTGCGAATTATCCGCAAAAACAGATACCGGTTTTCCCATAATGCGAACTGAGATTTGAGATTTTTTGTAAAAATCGTCTACAGTTGCCACAAAAACACAACCTTCTTTTTTAGGACGGGGGGTAATGCTATTCGGTTTCATAGATGTTTTCATTTTAATGAACGAGCATTTACTTTGCATTCAGCTAATAAAGCTAATGATTGCTCATCAATGTCATATCTGGCATTGTAAATAACTTCTTTAACTCCTGAATTTATTAGCAGTTTGGTGCATCTGAGACATGGAGAAAAAGTACAGTATATAGATGCTCCTTTTATTGAAATTCCATGATAGGCTGCTTGAGCAACAGCATTTTCCTCGGCATGATTACATAAACATTCATCAAGGGCGCTTCCGGCTTGAGCCAAACCGTTGCAGCGCGGACATCCCCCTTCATTACAGTTCTTTGCTCCTCTGGGAGTTCCGTTATATCCCGTTGCAATAATCCTCTCATCTTTTACAATAACTGCAGCAACTTGGCGTTTCATACAATTAGAACGACGACCCACGACTTTGGCTATTTCCATAAAATAGTCATCCCAATCAGGCCTAAAGAAAGATGACATAGATTTTACTAAGAAAGCCTCCAGTTTGGGCATAAACTCATCATCCTCCGAAGATAGAACAAAATCATAATGTGTATCAGGTTTAATACCAAGATAAATAGCTCGATAAGTACCGGATGTCATTTGTGACTTTAGCAATTCTAGGTCGCTAAAATCCGTCAATAGATAATGCCTTGCCGTGTCCTGCTCAGCAATACAACCCTCACCGCAAATTGAGTTTGTGCTTATGTGGTAAATGCTGCGTGACGTTAAATGCAAAACAACCTTTTCCTCTAATGTTTTGCTTTCACATTTTATGAGAAAAATCATCAGTTTCTTTCTTCTAGGCGGGGCGCGCTCTTTATAAAGTCCAGTTTGGCTAAGTCCCGTTTTGTTCTTGATGAGACTCATCAAGTGCTTTTCTTATAACATATGCGAACTCTTTCATTACAATAGGTTTTCTAAGAAAATATTTTATGCCCAAACGACCTGCTTCTTGGTATTCGGGAGGTTCTGTAAAGCCGGAACAGATAACAACCGGAATGTTTTGCCTTATTTTGAGAATCCTTCTTGCCAACTCAACTCCGGTTAAACCCGGCATTGTTTGATCTGTAACTACTAAATCAAATTTATAAGGATTGGCTTCAAAAATATCTAAGGCTAACTTTGGATTGGTTTCGGCTGTAACCTCGTAACCCAATTTTTCAAACATTTTCTTGCCAATATCTGCAAGCATTCCTTCATCATCTACATACAGAATTCTTTCATGCCCTATAGGTGCAGGTTGCACATTGTTTGAATTCTCTTTTGCTTCATCATTAACTCTTGGAATATATATATAAAATGAAGACCCCTTGCCAAGTTCACTCTCAACAGTCACAGCTCCGGAGGCTGCCAAGATAATATTTTTCACCACTGCAAGGCCCAAACCCGTCCCTATTCCTTCGTCCTTTGTGGTAAAATATGGATCAAAAATATGACGAACAGTTGCTTCACTCATACCGTGACCAGTGTCTCTTACTGTTATTCGTATATACTCTCCAGGAGGAAGTCCGTTAGCTGTGGGAATGTTTTCTCCCTCCAAGGTTATGTTTTCAACTGTAACGTACAGTTTCCCTCCATTTTCACACATAGCATGACCGGCATTTGAAGCCAAATTCATCATAACCTGGTGCATTTGAGTTGCATCAATTAGTGCCACGCCTGAACTGTGCTTGATAAAAGGAATTATTTCTATGGAGGAAGGCAACGATGCCCTAATAAGCTGAAGACATTCCTCTATAATTTGGGAGACCTTAACCGGTTCTGTTTTTACTATGCTGTGACGGCTAAACCTAAGTATTTGTTTTATCAAATCTGAAGCACGTTGTGCTGCTCTTAGAACCTCTGTCAAATGAGTTCTATCAGGGCTTCCTTCGGGAGAATCCATCCTGGCAAGCTCGACATACCCTACAATAGCCCCCAAAATATTATTAAAATCATGAGCAATTCCGCCGGCTAGAGCTCCCATTGCCTCCATTTTTTGAGCTTGAATTAGCTTTTCTTGTAGGATTTTTTTGTCTGAACCGTTTCTTATAACCCCTACTACCCCCAAAAATACGCCGCATTTATCCAATATGCAATTCTCAGCAAGCTCATAGTAAACAGGGATTGCTCCCCTCCTGTCAATAACGTTTCTCTTCTTCATCAGTTGAGGAATATTGGAAGAACAATTCTGAGATTCTTCACCCTCAGAAAGAAATGCCAAACCAAAATCCTCATTTCTACAGCCGGAAACATCATCATAAATTCCGAACCATTGCCTGAAAGCAGAATTAATAAAAAGAAATTTTTGTTCTCTATCTTTTACAAAGATAGCATCTTCGATAATATCAAGAAGGGAAAAAAGATAAGCATCGCTGTTGTTAAGGAGATGTTTAAATTCCCGATATTTTTCTCTATTCTGTATTGCCAAAAACGCGTTGCGAATTGCAGAAACAACTTCTTCTGTATGTATTGAAGAGGCATCTCCTGTTTCAATATTAGCCTCATCTGCAAGAACGCATTCCCAATCCGGACTTAATTCTTTTAAATCAGAGATAAACCGTGAAGTTGAGTTGTCGCCCCCTCCTCTTTCCAATAATGCTAAACCGGGCTCTGATTCCTGAGCCAGTTTAAGCGCCTCTTCATAGGATGATGCTAAAACTGCACAAAATCCCTCATCTTTTAATAGATGAGCTAAATGTGCCATATCACAAGAAGAATTTTCAACTATTAAAATTTTTTTGTAGTTCACCTGTCCTTTCCTCCTAACCCCCGACAGGACGGGCTCAATAGTAGATTTAAAAGAGCCGAATGAAAACAAGTTTACCGCCAATCAAATAAGATGCAATTTAGTAAATATAAATTTACTACCAAATACATATAAAATATATATCTTATTCTTCTCTTGCACCCTTGGTTTCTGTAATTTTTCCATTAATATAAAAGATATATTGTTTTTATATTGTCAATTTTCATTTTGATATTGAATAAAATATCGATTTTGATGATATATCAACTTGACCCGAAGCATTCCCGTGCTAAATGTTCTGTCGCAGTCGGGCTCATTATTACCGATGTTGACTTTAGAAAACCCAAATCTGGATTTTCGTGGAGAGTGAAAGACTTGGAAATGGAATCAATTCTGCTTAAAAATGAGTGGTTGGAAACAAATTCACTCGGCGGATATGCCTCAAGCACACCGTCAGGATGCAACACCAGAAAGTATCACGGATTGCTGGTTACTCGACTGGCCGATCCGCCCGGTAAGTTTGTGCTTCTATCAAAGGTAGAAGATTCTTTGGTCTTTGATGACCGAGAAGTATTTCTAACCGCTCACAAATATCCCGGCGTGCTTTTTCCAAGAGTCGGTCTAACCAATCAAACCTTTTCAAACGACTGCTGCCCCACAATCAACTATGACCTTGAAAATTTCTGCATAAAAAAAGAAATCGCAATGGTCAACGGCAATAACACTGTTCTTGTTCGTTATTCCGCTGATGAAAACGCAGCTTCAGTGATTCTTAGAATAAAACCGCTTTTAGCTTATAGAGACTTTCACCACCTTACACGTGAGAATTTGTCTCTTAGAGTAAGAACTTTTCCGGCATATGAAGGTTTTGTAATGTCCCCATATTCCGGATTGCCTTCTTTGTTTTGTCAATGTAACGGTTCTTTTCAGTTTTTCCCCGCACCTGTTTGGTATCAAAATTTCGAATATGAAGAAGAAAAGCTTCGAGGATTTGAATATCAAGAAGATCTCTTTTGTCCGGGAGTCTTTGAGGTCGCGCTGGAAGCCGGACAGTCTGTTATTTTTTCAGCATCCGTGGAAGAACAAAAAAGTCTTTCAAAAGAGTGGGATAGAGAGATAGACAGAAGAAAACAAGAACAGGAGAACCAAAAAGGAACTCCTCTCGAGCGCAGACTCAAACGTGCAGCTCGCAGCTTTGTTGTTTCTAGACCTGACGGTCGCAAATCTATTGTCGCCGGCTATCCTTGGTTTTTAGAATGGGGACGCGATGCAATGATATCCCTCCCGGGACTGCTGTTGTCAGAAGAAAGATACCAAGATTACAAAGATATTTTGTTAAGTTTTGCAAGAGAGCTCAAGCGCGGAATAATTCCAAACTTTTTAGGCGAAGGTTCAGATCCAAATGCCTACAATGCAGCAGACGCCGGACTCTGGTTTGGATGGGCAGTACAGCAATACATCTCTCATACTAAAGACAATAGCATAGTTTCAAGAGAAATAGGTTCAGCGCTGGTCAAGATTTACAGAGCATATCGAGCCGGCACTGATCACGGAATAAAAATGCTCGATAATCATCTTTTAAAGGTAGGCTCGCCGCACGAACAAGTTACCTGGATGGATGCGATGATTGATGACCGTCCTGTTACTCCTAGATGGGGATGTCCTGTGGAAGTAAATGCTCTTTGGTACAATTTCAATTGCTTTCTGGCAAATATAGGAGACCTGCTCGAACCGGGCTTGGCAGCGGAAGCAGCAGCATCTGTGGCCATACAGAGACAATCTTTTAATGATGCTTTTTGGGTTGCTGAAAACGGATATCTGGCAGACCTGGTTAGAAACGGATATCGAGATACTTCCATAAGGCCAAACCAGATTTTTGCGGTATCTCTTCCTTTTTCACCGCTAGATGAAGTAAGAGCTTCTCAGGTTGTCAACAAGGTTAGAGAAGAATTACTAACACCTTATGGTCTGAGAACACTATCATCAACAGATGCAGACTATCAACCGCTATATGAAGGCCGACAAGCAGAACGCGCCCAGGCTTATCACAACGGAACAGTGTGGGCATGGCTTTTCGGCCACTATGCTGAAGCTCGTCTCAAAACATCAACCGACCATGCTCAGGCTGTTAATGAGCTGGAGGGTTGTCTAAAAGCTATTGCGGAGCATCTTGACGAAGGATGCTATGGAACAATTGCAGAAATATTCGATGCGGAGCCTCCGCACTTACCGAGAGGCTCTGTCAGCCAGGCTTGGAGTGTTGCTGAAACGCTCAGAGCTTCTTTGCTTATAGAGAAGGTAAAAGGGGAACTAAAATGAAAGAGGAGCATCAGCTATGCGTATTCTGATGTACGGATGGGAGTTTCCTCCGCATATCAGCGGAGGATTGGGAGTTGCTTGTTTTGGGATGACTAAGGCATTGGCCGAACACGGTCATGATATTTCTTTTGTATTACCCAAACTCAAGCGAGACATGCCGCTAACATCACATGTTAACCTAATCGGCGTTGACAGACCGATAGATTTAAACGGGATTCCCGAAAGACTGAAGACATCAAAGACCGACTTATACATCACTGAAACACTACGAAGTCTTTTGGACAGAATTGATACCATTGAGATCAATTCACCTCTGTCTCCCTATATGAATGACAAATCTTATCAGGAAATGCTGATAAGATTGGAGAAGGAAAGAGAACAAAAATTACTATCTTCGGAAACAGGTTTTGAAATTAGTCCGATCGAAGTTTCCGGAGATTACGGTCCTAATCTAATCGCCGAAATACTGAGATATGCTAAAGCTGCCGGAAACCTGGCGGCTGTTATCGAGCACGATGTAATACATGCTCACGACTGGCTGACGATGTTAGCGGGAATAGAAGCTAAAAAAATCAGTAAAAAGCCTTTGATAATTCATATTCACGCTTTGGAGTTTGATCGTTCAGGAGACAATATCAATCAAGCCGTATATGACATAGAGCGATACGGAATGGAATCAGCAGATCAAATAGTTGCTGTGAGCCAATATACAAAAAGCATTATCGTTGAGCGATACGGCATTTCTGCTGACAAAATTCAGGTGGTATATAATGCTGTCCAAAGAAAAGAATCTCCTCTGCGCAATGTATTTAAAAAAGATCGAAAAGAAAAAGTTGTCTTATTTTTAGGTAGAATTACCTTCCAAAAAGGTCCCGACTATTTTGTTGAAGCAGCAGCACGTGTTCTCGAACATAGGAAAAATGTTCGTTTTGTAATGGCAGGAAGCGGCGACATGGCCCCTAGACTTATTGAAAGAGTTGCAGAGTTGGGCATGGGGCGTAACTTTCATTTTACCGGCTTTTTAAGCGGACAAGAGTTGGAAAAAGTTTTTCTGGAAAGCGACATCTATGTAATGCCGAGCGTATCAGAACCCTTTGGAATATCTCCATTAGAGGCAATGTATTTTGATGTTCCGGTTATTATATCCAATCAATCCGGCGTTGCCGAAGTTTTAAAACATGCCCTGAAATTCGATTTTTGGGACATCAATGATCTTGCCGGCAAAATACTTGCCATGTTGGATCATTCACCGCTGCGACAAGAGCTTATGGAGCAGGGTTCTCGCGAATTGGAGGGTTTCCAATGGAGCAAGGCAGCGTCGGCTCTCGAATTTATATATCAACAAGCTCAAACAATCGCGTGATTCGGTTTGCTTTAGGCAGCCGTCTTCGTTAAATACAATAAGAAAGGTCACGAGATGGTCAATTTGTGTTTCTATTTTCAAGTTCATCAGCCCAATCGGTTGAAGAAATATACTTTCTTTGATATCGGACATGATCACTTCTATGAAGATGACAAAAAGAATTCAGAAATTCTAAGACGTGTGGCAGCCAAATGTTATTTGCCTACCAACGCAATCATGTTGGAACTCATCAATCGTTTCAACGGCGCTTTTAAAATTGCCTATTCAATTTCCGGAACTGCGATTGAACAGTTTAAGAAATTTAGTCCCGAAACTCTAGACTCATTCAAACGTCTTGCGGACACAGGATGTGTTGAGTTTTTAGGAGAAACCTACAATCATAGTTTGTCTTTTATTTTTTCAAGAGAAGAGTTTAAACGTCAGGTAGCGAGACATGATGAACTAATAAAAAAAGAACTTAACTACTCGCCCACTTCATTTAGAAATACTGAGCTTATTTACAATAATGACGTTGCATTTGAAGTTGAAAAATTGGGTTATAAAGCCATAATGGCCGACGGTGCTGATCGAATAATGGGATGGAGAAGTCCCAATTTTGTATATCTTCCGCAGCCGTGCACAAAACTGAAACTGCTGCTCAAGAATTACAGACTGTCCGATGACATTGCATTTAGGTTTTCAAATCGCGATTGGCCCGAACACCCTCTAACCGCCGAGAAATTTGCAAGCTGGGTTCATCAAGTCAATGGAAACGGAGAAACAGTTAATCTGTTTATGGACTATGAAACCTTTGGAGAACATCAGTGGGAAGAGACCGGCATTTTCAGTTTCCTCAAAGCACTGCCGGAAAAGATTCTCCAACATCCTGATTTTCGATTTGCTACTCCGACAGAAACAGCTTCATTTCTTTCACCAGTGTCAAAACTGGATGTTCCTGACTATATGTCGTGGGCGGATGTGGAAAGAGACTTAACTGCTTGGCTCGGCAATAAGCTACAAAATGATTCGTTTGCAGCCGTCTACAAGCTTGAGGAGCGGGTTCTACGTTCGGGCAATCCCGACCTTATTCGAACATGGCAAGCACTACAAACATCAGACCATTTTTATTATATGTGTACCAAGTGGTTTGCAGACGGAGACGTTCATAAATATTTTAATCCCTACAGAAGCCCCTATGATGCCTACATCAATTATCAAAACGTTCTTGCTGATTTTGAATCTACTTTGCCGGAATAATAAAAAACTATCGGCAGTTGAGTTTCGTTCTAAGGAGTTGTATCATGAAATATCTATTTGAAGTAAGCTGGGAAGTCTGCAATAAGGTCGGCGGAATTCACACGGTATTGCGTATGAAAGCCCAAGAAGCTGTCAACGCTTATGGAGATCACTATTTTCTGCTGGGGCCTCTTTTTGAGGAACAATTGCCTAAAGATTTTGAGGAAAGTGACGAACCTGAATGGGCTGTCATTAAACAAGAGCTTAAAGAAAAGAATCTTGATTGCCGTCTTGGAAGATGGAAAATACCTGGAAATCCCAGAACTATTCTAGTTAATTACAAAAATAGATATAATCCTGAAAAAGTATTGTTCAACTATTGGCAACAATTCGGTGTTGATTCTCTTTCCGGGGGATGGGATTATATTGAGCCCATTTTGTTTTCAACCGCTTGCGGAGAAGTTATTGATTCTGTTTTGGATGCGCTCAATTTAGAGACTCATCAAACAGTTGCACACTTTCACGAATGGATGACCGGCGGAGGATTATTATATCTTAAGAAGAATAATCCGGAGATAGGCACGATATTTACCTCGCATGCCACTGTTTTGGGCAGAAACATGGCGAGTGCCGGACTAAATATTTTTTCGGACGATTTTAGCGTCGATTTGGAACATGCCCCCAGAAACTTCGGCGTTCATGCCAAATACTCTATGGAAAGCACCTGTGCTAGAGAAGCTGATGTATATACAACTGTGAGCCAGGTAACAGCAGATGAATCTAGGTTGTTGCTAAAACAAAATCCCCACTTTGTAATATGCAACGGCATAAACACAGACGGACTTCCTGATTTTAATGAGGTTAGAGACAATGCTCATAAAACCAGAAAAGATTTAATACGACTGGCCGAGAAGTTTTTGGACAGGGATTTGCCAAAAAACACGCATCTTGTTTTATCTTCCGGAAGATATGAATTTAGAAACAAAGGTTATGACATATTATTGGAATCATTGGCTAGATTAGAAGAAGAAGTAAAAGAGGATATGCTGGTTCCTCCGGTAGTTGTATGGCTTACGGTTGCAACTAAAAATGCAGGAGTTATCAGTTTATCT
>CAYWLQ010000023.1:0-24535 GCA_964458775.1 uncultured Myxococcales bacterium
CCTGATTCGTCATGGTTTGAATCAGTTTTTTATCGGCATCAAGTACACCTGCAACCAACCGTGATTTGCCTTCCATGGTGAAAGACGGCCGATTCAGAGAGGATCTGTGGTTTAGGCTCAATGTATTTCCTATAGAGATTCCGCCTTTAAGGGAAAGGCGAGAAGATATCCCGGCTCTAGCCTATCACTTTATCGAAACAAAATGCCGTCAATTAAATCTGGCCTTTCGCCCTGCTCTTCCTCCTGAATCTCTAGAACAATTGGTAACCTACGATTGGCCTGGCAATGTTCGAGAATTGCAAAACGCAGTAGAAAGAGCTTTGATTTTAAGCAAAGGAGAGCCGCTGCGTTTTCCCTACCTAACAACACATGAAATTTCAAATCGTCAACCGCTCTGTGTTGTTGCCGAAAAAAATAAAATTCCGACTTTCGAAGAAACCATAATAAGATATTTCAAATCCCTTCTTACCTTGACCAACGGAAGAATTACCGGTCCAAAGGGAGCTGCAAAAATAGCAGGAATGAATCCCAGCACTTTCAGATCCAAACTAAAAAAACTTGGAATTCAAACCTTCAATCCAGATTTTAATAATTAAAAAAATCGAGCATTTTTCACAATAAAGCCGACATGATCCGTTCACCACCAGAGGGGTCTGATGGGCGCCGAGCCCTCCGGGCTTAACGACGCAGTCGTTCATCCTGACCGCGCTCCTCGTGGGCGCGGTCTGTCAGCACAAACGGTCATATATTTGTCATTAACAGCTCTCGAAAACAGCCCTTCATTCCTATTTAACGGGGCATAAAGCTCCGAGCTACGAGGATTCTGATTTCCCCGGCTCTTTCATTTACATCTTCGATTGCTTGTATTTGCCAACCCTCGTGGGCGCAGTCTGTCAGCACAAACGGTCATATATTTGTCATTTACAGCTCTCCGATTCTATTAAACTGAATAGGACACAGGTTTTCAGTCTTTTTTTTAAAAAAACTATTAATTGACGGTTTTTCAATCGGTTTGTTACAATATATTTAGAAAGCTTAAACAACCCAAATGAGGTACAAAATGCTGAAAATGATTGCAAAACCGTTTCTTTGGCTTGTTACTTGTGCAATTCCTGTATTCATATCCGCTTGCTACGGTTCCGGCTATGATTCTGATGTTGAAACCGAATTGTTAGAGGGAAACGTAAAGAATGCTGCCGGAGAAGGTATTCCCAATATTCAATTAACCTGTATTTCCAAAGACGGAGTAACCAATAATCAGACTTATTCTCAAAGTGACGGTTCATTTTCTATTCCAAGTCGTTATGATCTTCCATGTCTCAAACTTAGATTCGAAGATGTAGACGGCAATGAAAACGGTCTTTACTCTACATTAGATCTTTCTCTAGATGATCAAATCGATGAAATCGAAGCTGTAATGCAGGAAAAGACGGAGTAAAGGTTGTCAAATTTAAGGCAGGCTCTTTATCCGCTTTACAGAAGCCTCGAAACCGTTGTTCATCCGCTTCGGTATTTGTTTTTCGAGATAACTCAGAAATGCAATTTGGATTGTCTTCACTGCGGCAGCGATTGCGGAAAGCGCCCTTTGGACAATGAACTTACCGCCGAAGAATGGTTGCAATTTATCAGTCGCCTTGCCTCTCATTATCCAAAAAAAACCAAGCCGTTTTTAGTATTCACTGGCGGCGAACCGCTCTTACACAATAACCTTTACGACATTCTCGGTGCAGCACACCAATCCGGGTTTTCTTTCGGCATGGTGACCAACGGCTTTGCACTTGATGCTAAAGCAGCGGACCGCCTGGTCAGTTTTGGTATTTTTAGTTTAACAGTAAGTTTGGACGGACTTGAAAAAAGTCATGATCGGCTTAGAGGCAGAAGCGGTTCTTTTAAACGGGCAGAGCAGGCTCTCAGATTAATAGCATCTCGACCTGTTCGAATGCCTGATGTTGTTACCTGCGTACATCCCGGTAATTTGTCCGAATTGCAGGCTCTTTTAAAAGTCATTCAAAATACAGGAATAAGACGTTGGCGTTTATTCAATATCTTTCCCAAGGGGAGAGCGGCGGTCAACAATGACTTAATTCTATCCGACACAGAAACTGTTAAAATGCTCGACTGGATTAGAACAATGCGACCCGGTTTAAGGGCCGAAGGCTTTTATTTGGATTATTGCTGTGAAGGCTACTTGCCCAAAAGCTTGGATTCTCAGGTTAGGGATGAGCCCTATTTCTGCCGTGCGGGAATTGCCATCGGCTCTGTGCTTGCAGACGGTTCAATCTCAGCTTGTCCCAACATCAGCCGAAAGCTTATACAGGGTAATATTAGGAATGATGACTTTTTCAAGGTATGGGAAAACAAATTCAAACCGTTTCGTGATCGAAAATGGATGAAACAGGGAGAATGTAAAACTTGCAAAGAATGGCGACGATGCCTTGGCAACTCTCTTCACCTATGGAACGACGAAAAGGGCACAACCGAGCGATGTTATCTCTCCGTAGCAGAGCACGTAGCAAAAATAGAGCACTAGTTTTCATTTGCTCAGTCTCCGCATGCCTTGTTCATTCATGGTTGCCAGCCTCGATTGAGGCAAATCCGCAAAATAACCGCCGTTATGAAATTTCCGTGATTACTCTAGGCCTGGGTTCAGACTGGCTGACGATGTTCGGACATACAGCATTGATGGTAGATGATCGCACTTTGAATATTCAGAAGGTCTACAACTTCGGTGAGTTTAACTACGGTCAACCCAACCTGGCGCAAAAGTTTCTTTCCGGTCGACTGGAGTTTTGGGTTGAAGTAGGATCGTTTCCCTTTCTCAAAAAGCGTATTGAAAAAAGTGAACGTTCAATGACAATACAAAAACTGGCACTGACATCGGAGGAAACCTTTAAAGTAATGTCACTGCTTGATGAAGCGGCACGATCTTTAAATCGCACATATCACTATCACCACTATACCGCCAATTGTTGTACCAAGATTAGGGATTTGCTCAACCGCGCATTAGGCGGGCTTATTTCTAAATCTCATCAAGCATCCGAGAAGACATTCAGGTTTTGGACTCGCCAATCCTTAAAAGATGTTCCCTTTCTAAAAATATTTTTGGATCTGATTTTAAATAAAGAAATTGACAAACCGGCAACCGCGTTCGACTCAATGTACCTGCCATTTAATTTTGCTTCAGAACTTAACAAGATAAAGCTCTCGAACGGAACTGCGCTGGTGTCTAATACTCAAGCAGTTTTTCCGGATCGTCGAAAATCGAATACGTCCATTATGTCATGGATAATTGCCGGAACAGGCGCGGCCTTATTCCTGTTTTTAGCAGCAGCGCCAACCTTGATTAGAAACAAAAATCTTGCACGCAATCTTGTTGCTGCAGGGCTTTGCTTTTTTGGATTGATAACAGGTTTCGCAGGAGTGCTGTTGGTATTTCTGTGGATATTTACACATCACTCCGATCTCTTAGCAAACGAGAACCTATTTGTGTTTCCGCCTACCCATCTGATTTTTCTTTTCTTTGGCATTGTAATACTTACAAAGCAGTTCATCAGTGATCAAGTAACAGTATTTCTTCGAATCTACATTCTCATCTCTATAGGTACACTTGTTATCTATTCAATGCTTAAAGCTTTGGGACTGTTCGGACAGAACAATATTTTCTTTTCTGCGGCAGCGATCGGATTTCTTTTAACGGCCCTCTTTTCGCTTCGTACACCTAACAAATGTAAAAAAACTGTGCTGAGAATAGAAAAGAACAGAGATTAGCGATTGGTCTTTTTATTTTGCTTTAGAAATAGTTTGGCCGTTTCGTTCCATAGCTCTAAGCTTCATCTCATTTGAATATATTCCATAAAAAGCAGGATAGGTACCGAAGGTCATCAAAGCAAAGGCAAGAATTGGAAACTGAGCGGCAACTATAATCGACAATACTAGAGAAAACGAGTCCTTTTTGGTAGCTATTCGTAGAAATCTAACAATCTTTCCCCTTGCTCCTCTGGCGTTCTTTTGATCTTTTGTAAAGACATCCGGAATAGCTAAAAGGTCTCCGGTGCCCATCTTATATATTCGTTGATACATAGTAATTGAGGTTGCCCATTGAAAAACAAAGGTCACTGCACCCAAAAGATACAACCAATAAGCACCGTAGAGTTTTCCGACACCCACTGTCAGTCCCGCATAAAACGCATAATTGGTAAGATCATCTCCGATTGTATCCAACCATTGACCGGTCTTGGAAAACCTGTAGGTCAATCTGGCGATTTCTCCGTCACATCCGTCGAGTATTGATTGTCCTTGAAAACACAACCCAGAAAGAACCAGCGCCCACCAATAACCGCTCATAGCAGCAAACACTCCGGACATAATACCGATAAGCATGATGACAAAGGTTAGCTGATTAGGTCGAATGCCCCATGGAACAATTATTCCCGTAACAAATGTAGAAATATGACGGTTAATGTGTCTTGAAACAAATCCGTCCAAAGGCTTACGCAGAGATAACAAAAGGCATTTGCGAGCTTGTTTCCACGATTGTCGATCTGTTACGCGAACTGCAAATTCTTTGCCTTCGACTTTGTTTGACACCGACAGAGATGACAAAAACTTTTCAGGATTATCGACTATCGTTCCTATATTTTCTTTGCTGCAAAAAAACAAAGGCAATGATTCGACATTTGGCGGCGCCGAAGTAAGCAATCCGCGATCTATTACGGTATCAGCCGCCAAAACAACAATTGTTCCTTCTAGTCGGTCCGGTTCTGTGATTTTCAGTGAGGAGCGCATAGAAACAGGTTTTGCACCGAAACCCGCAAAGGCAACTTGTTCGATTCCTCCGTATTGAAGAGACAAGAGCAGACGCTCACCTATTGTAAGTCCCAAAAGCGTTTGATCCTTTATTTGAGACTTGTCTTCTTGAGGACATACTATTAATGCTGATCTACAATGCATGAAACCTCATCCGCTATAAAACCTATCAACAAATTATTCGGTCACCAAACCTCTTAGCCTTCTAAGCAGAGGTTCTCTATACCGGATCTTGAATAATGTAAAATATCAAATATAAATATGCATCTTCTCACATGTTCCAATTTTTTTATCTCATCGCTGTTTATCAAATAGTAATATATCAACTTAGGCAATTTTTGATAAATTTGGAAGAGTTTTTGCTTATTCTTCGTTTGTCTAGTAGCGATAAAAAGAGAACTGTTTTTGTAGGAGGTATTGATGAAATTTACAAAGATGCACGGTTTGGGAAACGACTATGTGTATATCGATTGTTTTGATCAACCGCCGCCTGACAATCCCGGCGAATTGTCTGTTAAAATTTCTAACCGGAATTTCGGAGTGGGATCGGATGGACTTATTCTAATCATTCCGGATGAAAACGGTGCCGATGCAAGAATGGAAATGTATAATGCCGACGGCTCCAAAGCCGAAATGTGCGGTAACGGACTCAGATGTGTTGCCAAGTATCTTTATGACAGAGGCATTTCAAACAAGAAAAGCCTTTCCATTATGACCGGTGCCGGATTGCTCACAGCTGATATTGCCGAAACAAAACAAGGCAAAGCATCGCAAATTCGTTTGAACATGGGTAAACCGATACTTAACGGACCTGAAATACCTACATCTTTTGAGGCAAATCCGGTTCTCAACCAACCGATAGAGATAGGCAGTCTTAGGTTTGAGGCAACCTGCATAAGCATGGGAAATCCGCATTGTGTGATATATATAAAAGATGTAGAAACCTTTCCCGTAACTACTGTAGGTCCGCTTATAGAGACAGCTCACTACTTTCCAAATCGGGTTAATGTTGAGTTTGTTCAAATTATCTCGACCTCTGAGGTAATTCAACGAACTTGGGAAAGAGGTGCAGGAGAAACCCTGGCTTGCGGCACAGGTGCATCAGCCGTTTGTGTTGCCGGCGTAATAAGCGACCGAACAAAGCCTAATCTGTTAGTTCATCTTAAAGGAGGTGATCTTCTTTTGGAATACACATCCACTGGACCTGTGTTCTTAACCGGTCCTGCTGAAGAGGTTTTTACCGGAGAATGGTAAGCAAAGGCATCCGTTGATTTTTTGAACCTCCTCAAACACGATTGGTCAGGTTTTCTTTTGCTCCTCTTTCTATAAATTCAGTAACGTTCAAAAGAGTTGTATCCGCAATATTTTCCAGAGCCTCCCTTGTCAGGAAAGCCTGATGACTCGTAACAATAACATTGTTAAAGGTTGTAAGGCGAGCAAGCAAATCATCCGTCATTACTCTATCTGAAAAATCTTCAAAGAAGTATCCGCTCTCTTCTTCATATACGTCAAGACCGGCATAACCTACCTTGCCGGTCTTTAAGCCGTCAAGCAGGGCTTTGGTGTCAATAAGAGCACCTCGACTAGTGTTGATAATCATTACACCGGTCTTCATCTTTGCTATGGAGGTTGCATCAATCATATGGCGAGTTTCGGGCAACAACGGAGCATGCAGAGAAATTATATCCGAAACCCTAAACAACTCATCCAATGAAGCGTAGCGAACCCGCTCAAGTCTTGTCAGAGTCGGATCGGTTGAAGCATCATATACAACTACTTCACATCCAAAACCCAACATAATATTTATCAGACAACGTCCGATTTTTCCCGCGCCTACAATACCTACGGTTTTCCGATGAAGATCAAATCCGACAAGTCCGTCCAGTGAAAAATTTCCTTCTCTTACTCTGTTGCTTGCACGGTGCACCTTTCTATTGAGAGTCATAATAAGCGCAACCGCGTGTTCTGCTACGGCATAAGGAGAGTAAGCCGGCACACGAAGCACAACAATTCCATTGGCAGTGCAGGCATTGAGGTCGACATTATTGTACCCAGCGCAGCGAAGAACGATAAGCTCGATACCCATTAAGTGAAGGGATTCTGCCACCGCAGCATCAACAGTATCATTAACGAAGATACATAAGGCATTGGCACCGTGAGCCAAAGACACTGTATTTGCAGACAGTCGCGTTTCGATAAAAGAAATTGCAAAACGATTTTGATTTCGGGCTTCAAACACTGCGCGCATGTATGGTTTTGTGTCAAAGAAAGCAATGCGAAATCGATTGTCAGGATCATGTGAAAGCAACTTAGCAGTATAAGCTCCTCCTCGACTCAATTGCGCACTGATGTTTGACAGCACCGCCTTGGCTAACTGAGGATGAGCATCAAACATCGTGTTAACAGTTGTATGGTCAAGCACCCAAACAAGGCAGTCTGTAGTTGCACGCAAAGAAGCAGATCGCCGTCCGGCAGTAAAGATGCTTGATGCACCGGCTACATCACCGGAACCGAGAGTTGCGATTTCTACAAATTCACCACCGACAGTATGTTTTTCAACAGATAACGTTCCGCTCTCCAACAGATAAAGCCGATCGCCTTTTTCTCCTTCTCGGCATAAATACTCTCCTTCCGAAATCGATACCGGCAGCATAGCCTTTTCAAGCAATTCAAGCACCTCTTCGTCCAAATTTGCGAAAAACTCTATATTTCGAAGTCTTTTGGAAACTGTAAATGCTTTTGTCATGTCATATCCTCCTGCAAAATCTTTCAGAACTCTTATAGCGCGAAATAAAGATACCGGCAGAAAATTCGCAAACCATCCCTTCATATACTACCGGTAATGAGGTTCGGATTTCTCTGTCGTCGATAGATGGATAATATAGCTATTTGTCGGGTTCAAAATGACGCTTGGCTGCAAGAAAATCCGGCAGATGTCTCAACATGTAAAACAGGGTATGTCTGTGCTCAAACAGTCTTTTCATAAATTTCTTTCTCCAATCCGGACTGCTGTAAAACCTCTTTACATGTGTATTGTAGAGAAGATTGAGCTCTGCTTCAGAAGAGAATCCGTTGGGAATAAAAACAAAATTGAGTGCGTTCATTTTATTCCAGTCTTCGTTCATTACTCCGTACTTCTCAATTGTTTTAAAACATGGCGCTCCTGGAAAAGGTGTAAACTTTGACATATTCATATCATCCAAACCTAGAGACATTATAAAATCACTGGTCTTTTTCATACTTTCCGGAGTTTCGCCTTTTACTCCAGCCATAAAGAGACCCTTGGCCATCAAACCGCACTGTTGAATGGTTGCTACTGTTTCTCTTACTTGGTCAAGAGTTACGCCGGACTTGAGTGTCTTTAACAATTCCGGATCTCCTGATTCCATACCGATTGAAACCATGCGACATCCTGCATTCTTCAAGGCTGTAAGCAATTCAACGTCAACATGACCTATTCTTACCGCGCAGTTAAAATCCATGCCGAGATTTTTTTGGGTTAGACGTTCGCATAGTTCCATTACTCGTGTGCGATCTAGCGTGAACAAATCGTCATAGATGTTAACATGACGGACGCCGAATCTTTTTCTCAAATAGGCCAAGTGTTCAAAGGTATAATCTGCCGAATTATATCGAAACCCTTTTTTAAAAACAGACCTATCACAATAGTCACATCTATAAACACACCCTCTTGATGTACTTATTGATGCTCCCGGAACCTTTCTGTAACTAAAAGGAGGAAGACGATATTTATCAGGAAAACCGGTAATTTTTTCGTATGCCGGAAAAGGCAGAGAATCCAGATCGGTGATTTTTTCTCTAGGAGGGTTGGTTACTATTTCTTCTCCATTGCGCCAAACAAGACCGTCAATTCTTTGAGGAGACTCACCTGAAACTAACTCATCTATAACTGCTTCTCCTTCGCCCATAACAAGATAGTCTATTAAAGGGAACTTCTCCAACAAAACCCCACCCATAGAAGACACATGGACTCCTCCAAATACTATAGGAATATCCGGACGAATTGCTTTGATAGCAGAGGCAGTATCATAGGCATCTAAAAACCCTGATGTGGTTGCGGAAAACCCTATTAACTCCGGATTAAATTCAAGGATGTCACAAACCTTGTCTTTTAAAACAACAGAAGCGTAGGGACCCAAGCAGTCATAGACACAAACCTCATGACCTGACTTTTCGAGATAGGCGGCGATCGACAATATTCCGGTAGGAACCATACGATTAGCTACTGCTGTGACATCTTTTTTGCCCGGAACAAAATTAGAACCTGTCGGGTGTACAAGTGAAACTCTCATATGCAGTTTTCATATCTCTCATCAAATACTATGTCATCTTTTTGAACAAATAATTCATAGATAAATTTGCATAAGGCCAAATTATGCATTAAAAATATAAAAATTAACTTTTGCTAAAAAAACAAAGGGAGAAAAAATGAAAAAAGTCGTCATGTTAGTTTGTTTTTCGTTCATATTTTTAACGATTTCAGCATGTAACCAAAAGGCCTGCAAACGTATGTGCGAGTGTGCAGACGATGACAGCAAATCCTGTGTAGATGATTGCATGGATGATATGGACAAACTTGGTGATGATTGCCAAAAGGCAACCAGAACATTTGCCAAATGCTGGGAGAAAAACAACTGTAATGCAGAGGATTGTGAATCGGAAGCTCAGGATTTTATGAGTGAGTGTGAAGTTCTATTTTAAGTAATCCTAAAAATCTGACTGTGTAAACGCCAAAAATAGAACGACCCGTCATCGCGGGCGGACGATGACGGGCCGGACAAGAGAAGGAGCACCTACAAAACTAAGAGAGCCAATTAAGCAATAAGCAATAAGCAATAAGCAATAAGCAATAAGCAATAAGCAAACAAGTTAATAAGACATTAAGTACTTCTAAATAACGATAAACAAATAAGCCAAGAAAAAGATCTAAGAAACTAAGAATTTAAATCCATAATTAAAATTAAATGTGACCTCAGTGAGGTCTAAATACTCTTTAATAAAGGTGCAAACAAAGTGCCAACATATAGCACAACAAGCAATTCGCACGTATTACACTGTATTTATTTGGCTTTTTATACCAATTCAGGAAAACGCACTTTTAATTCTTTTTGTTAAAGAAAAAAATCACGACAAACATGTCACACTCTATCAACTGCTATGAAAAATTTGCGTCGTTCAGATTAAAGAATATAATCTAATTCAATTCAGCTAAAACAATAGTTGAAAAAGCATGCATAAGAAAGCTTTCGGTCAAATTTTTACAGAATAAACATAATACGGAGATTGCTTCGTTAAAAACAACTATGATCAAAAAGTCATAAAAGCAAAGACATCTATAAATAATCCTGTAGACACAGTAGCACAGCTCCCTCACCGGTAATTTCAACAGCATCCAAATTTGGCGGCAAAGGAGAATCTGATTTTTTTTTGGAAGTAATACAACCGAACCAACCAATAATATCTTTTTGAGGAATCACAGCTCCTACAGAAGGTGTAATTTCCAAAACCGACGGCTTTCCGGGAGTTTGCAGAACGATCCGTCCCTTACCTCTAATATGTGTTAACATAGAACCGTCTCCGGGCATGTAACCGTTTTCAAAATCAAGTGATGATTCCATGGCAAATAAGAAATCTTCGCGAACAAAAGCAGCGTCATCGTCCAATCTGACTATGCTGAAAACTTTGCCGTTTGAAACAAAAACCAATCGTCCTGAACCTGAAATCTCATATATAGGGGAGTCTTGCCCCCCCAACAATTCATTTCTTTCCTCTCTTCGATAACGCCTTTTTATCGGTTCGTAAGATAGACGAGATGCGGTCAAAAAATGCAGACCGTACAATCTTGAAAATAGTCGATCCGAAATTTCTATCGTCAGGAATCCTGTTTCATTTATGGAAAAAGGTACGGTTTCAGAATGTGTGAAGGGTTGATTCGGCAGTAAAGAGCTATCGATAGAATCAGACGACGGTGGAGTTGTTGAAAAAGGCAATTCAGGAAAATAAAGGGACAAATCACTAAATAGACGGGAGTTTCTCGTACATCCCAATTTTGAATCAGCACTCAAATCAATCGTACCTATGGTAAGCGATAAGTCTTTCTGTAATGAATTGTCAGCGTCAAGCAGACGTTGCATTTGCAAAGCTGATCGTTCAGCTCCAGCCTTTTCAAAAGCGCATTTTGCTTTGGCATAGTCTCCTAACTGTCTGTATGCCAACCCTAAATACTTGTGAGCTCGTTTGTAATTTGGAACTAGATTTGCAGCTGTTTTCAATTCTCGAACTGCTGATTCGACTTGTCCTGTTTTTAAATACACCAATCCCAAATTTAAGCGAAGAGTCGGTTCTTTAGGATAGTCTTTCAACAAACGTTGATAAATAGCAGCAGCACGCGGATATATACCTAACTTAAAATATACTAAACCGAGAGCTGCTTGCCCCGAAGGATCATCCATACGTGATTCAAAGGCTGATTCTAATAGTTTTCGGGCATCTTCTCCTCGATTTTGACTGAGCAACTCAGATGATCGGTGTATTTGCGCCATAAACTCTTCTGCTGCAACAGACCATCTGTTGTTGTTGTCAAACTCGACAAATCTATCGTCATCGCCCATATTACTTTTAGATTAAACCAATTATGTTTATTTTGAAAGAGTCATATATATTTTGGCACAGCGGAATTGTGGGTTTTGTCAAGAGCATGCATTTTTCGAAGCAAAATCAATTCGATCCTTATTACCCCTATGGAGTTATCAGAGCTTTTTGGATCTTGCATTTACTCATACAAAACACAGGCTACTCGCCGACTGGATCTTACTTCTAGGTCTGATATAGGATCTTTGTCGCAACGGCCTTTTATTGCATTGGGACATCTTGGGAAAAACAAACATCCGGGAGGCGGATTGACCAAACTTGGAGGTTCTCCTTCGGGGACATTTCTTTCTTGCAGAGCATTGTCTGCGTCAACGTCGGAAATTGCCGACAGTAATGCTTTGGTGTACGGATGCAAGGGGTCATCCAGCAGCTCGTTTACCGGAGCTTGTTCTACTATTCTTCCTCCATACATTACAAATATTCTATCTGCGAAGTGTCTTACAGTGGAAAGATCATGGGTAATAAAACCCAATGTCAACTCGCGCTTTTTTTGGATACTTCTTAAGAGGTTTAAGATTTCAACCCTTACAGATGCATCCAACATCGAAACCGGTTCGTCTGCGATTATCATAGAAGGCTTGAGCAACAAAGCTCTTGCTATTACCGTTCTCTGTTGCTGACCGCCGCTTAGCATATGCGGAAACTTTTCCAAATAGTCGGAGGTTGGAATCAGCCTTACTTCTTCCAGAACCTTATTGATTCTCTCTTCCCTTTCCCTTTTTTCTTTAACTCCATGTACTATCAGAGGTTCGGCCAGTATCGTCTTAATTTTCATAAACGGCGGAAGCGCACCGTAGGGGTCTTGTTGCACATAGCCGACCTTGGCTTTGTAACGATGTCGGGCTTTACCCGTTAACGATGTTATTGAAACACCCTCAAATAATACCTCACCCTTGGTCGGCGGATACAATCCCAAAAGAGTTCTTGCCAATGAACTTTTGCCGCAACCGCTTTCGCCGACAAATGCTGCGGCTTCACCCTTTTTCAACTCAAAACTCACTCCGTCCACTGCTCGCACCATGCCGGCTTTAAGAAAACCCATACGCCTCAGTTCAAACCATGTGCATAGATCCTTCACCGACAGAAGCGTTTCTTGAGCCGTCATTGCGGCACCTCTTTTTCAAATTTAAAGCAGCGAACCGTTCTTCGTTGTCCGACAGCATTCATTTCGGGTTCGCTGTCACATTTTTCAAAGCGATTCGGACAGCGCTCTGCAAAACGACAACCGCTAGGAGGGTTTAACAAATTGGGAGGAACACCCGGAATATAGCTAGGAGGCTCCTCCTGTCTTAAACGCGGCACACTGGACATTAAAAGTTTAGAATAAGGATGCGCCGGTTCGTGAAAAAAGTCTCTCGCAGAACTTACTTCGACAAGCTGCCCCGCATACATAAGGGCGACGCGATCCGCCAGCTCACTGGAGGTTGCAACATCGTGCGTAATAAGCATAAAGCCAGTGCCGAGTTCTCGCTTGATACGCTTAAGCACGTTCATAATGGAGGATTGTGTCAACACATCTAATGCAGATGTAGGTTCGTCCAGAATAATGAGAGACGGACGAGTCACCAGCGCCATAGCAAGGACAGCCCTTTGGCGCATTCCGCCGGAAAGCTCAAACGGAAAGCGCTTAAGAAAGTCTGTGGAAATTCCCACCATATCAAAAGCCTCGGCCACTCGGTCCATTGCCTTCTTGCGAGATTCTCCAAAATGTACACAAAGAGGTTCGGCAACCTGATCGCATACCCTGATCACCGGATTAAGAGCATTCATGGCTGCTTGCATTACCATGCTGATTTCGCGCCAACGCACTTGAGATCGAAATTGCTCTTCGCTTAAGGATGAAATTTCTTTACCCTTAAAAGTAACGGTTCCGGAAAAATTTGCAACATTACGCGGCAGCAATCTTAGCAACGCTTTGGCAAGAGAACTTTTACCGCAACCGGACTCTCCTAGTATTACTAAAGCCTCTCCCGAAAAAATTTCAAAACCCACGCGGTCAACTGCTCGTGCAATCCCTGCGTTTGTTCGGTAATGAAGCTGAAGATTCTCTACCTGTAATAAAGGTTCTTTTTTTTCAGCCATAATTACCTCACAACGATCTTAATCTGGGGTTAAAAACCCTATCGAGAGCAAAGCCCAACATAGCAAAACCCAATCCTGTTATCATCAGGAGCACAGCCGGAGCAATTACCCAATAATAAAAGCCGTTATAAAGAGCGCTTTGAACCTGAGCATCGTTGAGCACCTTTCCCCAAGTCGGCAACACAGGATCGCCAAGGCCCAAAACAGCAAGAGAAGCCTCCAAAAAAACAAAGGACGGTATCAGCGTTACAAAAGTAGGGATAAGCACCGGTAAAACTCTTGGTATCATGTAACGTAAAATAATTCGCCAATTGGATGCTCCGTAGGCCCTGGCCGCCTCGATATAGGGAGCTTCTCTTACCGGCAGCAGCATAGCGCGATACATCTTAATGCCGGCACTAAAAATGCCTAGGGCAATTACCACTCCAAGCATTAACCAAATTCCGGTTGAATACAAAGTTCCTATCATTACCAAAATAGGCAGCAGCGGAAGAATCATATTTATTTCTGTTAGGCGTTGAATAATCGCATCAATCCGACCGCCGTACCAAACCCCGGCAGCTGCAATGATCAGAGTTGTAATCGTAGTTCCCACAGCCGCCAAAAGGCCGAAGGCCAAAGCAATGGGTATTCCCCAAAGCAGAGCGATCATTAAATCCCTTCTTTGGTGGTCTGTGCCGGCCAAACCGTGAACTCGCCCGTAAACAACCAAATCAGCCTTGAGCGAAGCCTCCGATCCGAACAAAATCGCATCTATTTGCAAAACATATTTGCCTTTTTGAACTTTGGATAATTCTTTGTCTTTGGACTTAGCAAACAATCCGACGTGGGGCACATTGTTAAGCCTTTGCTCTAAGCTCCTGTCCTGAGAAATCGAAACCCTATCCTTTGCACCGGTTCGCCTGCCGCCGAGAGCAATTTTCTCTTTTGACGGAGTAATCCAGGTAAGTCTGACAAAAGCCTCTCTTTGACTTTTTTCGGTTTCTAAAAACAGATTCAGCTCACTGGGAAAGCCGTCAGCTTTATAGTCAAAAGAAAGAAGTATTCTCTGTTGTTTACCTCCCTCTATGACTATCTCTTTGCTCTGAGCATTTTTACTGCTGACGATCTGCGTTTGAGGAAGATTTCCTCCGCTTAATCTGTCCAACCACACCGGCTTAGCATTTATAGGGTGTTTGATCCAATGCTCTCCGCCCCTCCACAATTCCAAAGCCTGACTATATGGAATGACAAAAGGCGTTATAAGAGCTATTCCTGCCAGTCCGGCAATTAAAACAAGACCGGCTACGGCCGAAGGATATTTTTTTAGCTCTCGAAAAATATCAGACAGGTTTTTCATCGGCGACCTCCTTCAACCCTGACACGCGGATCCAAAACAGCATATAGTATGTCTAACAAGAACACTGTCAGGGCTAAGAGATATGCAAAAATAACCACCGACCCCATTATTACCGGAGTATCGCGATGTCCGATGGCTTTAAACAAAAGACTTCCAAGTCCGGGCCAATTAAAAACCTGTTCAAGGATAATTGCTCCGCTCCATAGGCCTATTAACATCAAAGCAAAGCTGGTAACAATCGGCGACATGGTCGGACGTAAAACATATCTTTTTTCTATCAGACTGTCAGGAAGTCCCTTGGCTCTGGCCATTTCCACATAGTCCTCACTAGAATGAATAAGAAAAAAGGTTCGCCAGGAATATATTGAAATAAAAATAGAAGACAAAAACATAGCGCAAACAGGAAGCGCCATATGTTGCAATACACTTAAAATATACGCTACTTTGCTTTCCGGAGGCGGAACTGCAGTCATGCCGCCGGCGGGCAGTAACGGTGTAATAAAGGCAAAAATGAGAATTAGAAATATCCCGTAAAACCAGGCAGGTGCTGCTGAAGTGGGTGCCAGCGCTATCACAACTCTATCTGCCAAACATCCGTATTTGCGCGACAGCTTGAGCGCAGCAAAAACAGAAACAAAAAACACCAGCAAATTAGCAGTTCCGAATAAAACAAGAGTAGCAGGCAAGCGTTCCATAATAATAGCCGACACGTCCCGCGCCCCGCTGTCACTGTGCATTTCTTCGGCGCGTCCCAAGTTGAGCGTTGCAGCCTGAAGCAAATAGTCAAAGCTTCTAACTATGAAAGGTTGATCTAAACGCCTTCTTTCAATTTCTGTTTTAACTTGCTTTTCGATTAGAGCATCTCTCTCAGCAACCGACATATCAAAAAACGAAGGGTTAGCTCGCACCTGCTCAGCCAAAGTAGTTCGTATTTGTAACAAGCGAAGCTCATCCACCTTACCGCCCATATTGGCAATGACAATAGTAAGATAGACTCCTATTAGAAGAGTAATAAACAATACAAATAGACGTTTAACCGCGAACCACAGCATTCGAGTGAAATCTCTGACAATGCCTTTAAATAAAAATGACACCATCAGATTTCCTCCATAATCGGCGTTCCCTCGGCAACCGTAGCGAATGCGTGAGAGACCGAAGTAGGCAGCGCAACCCTTTTTGAAATAACGGTTACTTCAAGGCTGTTGGCTCCTGTTCCCAGATTGTTTACGGTATCGGCATCAAAGTTTATTTTCCATTCAGCTTGTCCGGAAAAAACCGCATTGCCTTTTGTTTTGAGCTTTCCGACCCCGTCAAATAATAAAAATTGTACTCGCTCCAAATCATTGACCGGATACGGTTTGCCTTTAAAAGTAACAGTTAAAGTAAATTCCGCAGACTCGCCGATAGCAACTGTAATGGGACCGTCCAATACCGCCTCCGGAATTTCGGCACGGCTGAATCTTTGCCATTTGTCTGCTGTGTCGGGAAAATCCTCATAACGCCTTAGCACCAGAGTGCGCTCCACCGGATGAACTGAGTGAAGATAGAAAGGCCCGTCACTGACCCAAAAATGCCCGCGTTCTTGATACCATTTTTTAAGAGCAGCATAACGCTCGCTTACCTCATCCGGAGAAAGCAGCGTTTTTAACACTTTTTGAAACGGAATGAAACTTTGTTTTTGCGCTTGATCTAAGTGTCTATCCAAGATTTTTAAACTCGGACCTGAAATTAGATTCATCCAATCGATTTGAGCTTTGTCCGCCTTGTTTGATGAAAAAGCCAGCTCCCCCGACTCTTCGGCCTTAATTCCAATTGCCAGAATATGCCAAGGAATTATATCGGGAACACGCTGAG
The DNA here is from genome assembly GCA_964458775.1 of uncultured Myxococcales bacterium. Taxonomy (GTDB): domain Bacteria; phylum Myxococcota_A; class Polyangia; order JAAYKL01; family JAAYKL01; genus CAYWLQ01. The sequence goes on from CAYWLQ010000023.1 coordinate 16,754, forward strand.
CAACCACAGATTCCGCGTCCGGAAAGATCTGATCGCTATAGGCTTCAAGCACCAACGGGTTCATTGACAATATACGCAATCCCTTGAAATGCTGCTTAAACACTTCAAAACTCGAGGTATAGCTTGCATCAAACAGCCGGCTTTTTTCTTCAGCCCTTACAAAAGTTAGAATCCACGGCAGTATAAAATCAGCAGGTGATACTTTGGTTCCGTCATGAAATCGTCTAGTAAAAAAGTCGGCTTCAAATTCTATTATTGTTCGAGATCTTGCAATAAGGCCGTCGGGATACATCTCTTGGACCGTAATAAAACGCTCTTCTTCATAATTCCAGCTTATCCATGAATCTTCAGGAACCTTGATTTCGACCTGGTCTTTCACCTGCAGCCAGTCAAGAGTCTTAGTAACCGGCAGTCCCTCCGTCACAGTAACTTCTGCTGTTTTTACTCTCTGCGGATGATACAGTCCGGTATAAGGATCCGGCAGCAACGGAGTATCTTCTAGAGCTCTGTAGACCATGGAATCAAACACCCAGTTGCTTCCGGCTACATGATTCCAAGGCTCCACCATTAAACTTGGTGCTGCAAATATTACTCTTCCTCCAATTTTGTTTTTAAACCCTATTGTATAAGGCCAAAGACGAGATCCTGTAATGCCGCCGGCCAAATCAGCAGCTACAGTTATGTTTTTTGCTCTGGGAAAAATATTGGTTTGGTCAGTCAGCCAGATTCTTACCGAGTCTCGCATGGATAGTTCCAATGCCTCAGCCGTTAGTTCTTGTCGCTGCTGCAAGGTCGTGTAGTCTCGTCTTTCGAGTTTTTCGGCTACAGCGTCAAATTCAGCAGACGGATTATATGCCTGCCACAGAGGTGCCGAGCGCCCTCGCTTTGTATAGTAAAAGCTAAAATTTTGGGTTTCATCTCGATTGATAATGGTTGAAATCCATCCGCCCGTATATAAGTGCCATTGACCCGAAGCAGGGTCACCTCCGAACCATACGCGAGCGCCTTCCTCTGGATTGCGATACTGACGAGACACATTAAAACCCAAATCCTCAAACAGGTTTGCAACATAGTCACCTATCTGCTTGCGTGTATCATCAGAGCGAATCAAGAACTTTAAAATAACCGGCTTGCCTTTATACTTCCAAATTCCCTTTTCTTTGACTGCCCCGAGTTTTTGCATCTCTGTGGTTATAGCTCTTTTTGCCTGTTCAGGGGCATGCGCATATATCGACTCCAATCGTTTAGCTGTATCCGAAAGAGAGGCATAATCCGGAAAAGACGTATTCAAGGCAAAAAACCTCGGCACAGCCAAACCGCCGTACAACTCTTCTGCAATATAACGGCGATTTATAAGGCGATTCATTTCTTCCCTGATTCGTGGAACAGAAAAAGGATTAAGCTCACCGTTAGTAAACTCCGGACCTACCGGATTCAAAGTCAGCTCAGTACAAGAACCGTAGGCAATTTCATAACCCGCACCTTTAGAATCCCTCAATCGGTGGTAAACAGTAGTATTGGTAACCCCCTGACCGTAGAGATGATATTTACCGCTGTCGATCATACCTGCAACCTTGCCGAGGTCACTCTCCTGAGTAAAGACAACCTCGTCGACCAAAGCGCCTTTGCGCGTACTCAAATCGACAACTTTGCTTACATTTTCTGTTTGCTCAACTTCGGGTAAACTCGAACAACCCAAAAGAAAAACAACAGTTAAAATAACAAAAAAACCTATAATTGCCTGAAGTATCGGTTTGGATTTTTTCAGAGACATCTCCTTTTCTCAACTTGCGTCTAATCATTATCGCAACCATAGAAAAGACAGAAGACATTTTGCAAGTAAAGTTTTGTTTATTATTTTGTTGTGTTTTTGTCCTTAGTCATAACGGGTTCTCGTCCCGGAAGCGGAGTTTTAAAAGAAACTGACCGGTTGCGTCAGATATGTGTCACAAACTGTAACCATTGATTTGATATTAGGAAAGAGCTGTTAAATCTATCGTATGCAAAAAGGCACGTTAGAACAACTCAATCAAACAACGATTATTACATCTTCCGGACGACAGGCTATCTCTCCTTTTATTTGAGATATGTTTTCGAATCTGAGTTGTCGGCAGGCTTTTTCGCAAAACTGAATTATTGTGCGCGACTCGTCCGTCCAGGTCCATCCGGTTCCTGAAAGGCAATTGTCGTCTCTCGGTACTGGAGTGTTATCGAAATATACATTTACAAGATCCAGATCAACTTCCTCCTCATCATGTTCTCCGATATCATAAGTACATCCGACTTGGACTGTCTCCGCAATACTTTGTAGTGCACCATTAAGGTCTTCACCGTCAGAGGCTACCAGATATTCATTAAATTCCGTGCCTCCTTGTGCAGCTATTGCATTTAATTGTTCCGGGTCTATGCCGTCACCGAATCCTATAACTATAGTTCTCACATCGTTTGTTTCAAGAATTTCGGCCGTAACCGCGGCAAGTTGTTCGGCGGTTGCACCTTTTACTGCGTTATAGATACCGTCATCAGCACAGGTATCTTGGCCGTCTGAAATAATTACCAAATATTTCTCGCCAAAACCGCTCATAAAAACCGGCGCGTAGGTTACGTTTTCATAGTTCTTAATTCCCATAAAGAGAGGTGTCGCTCCGTTTGGCACGGTTTCCGTCATGATAGTATGGATCGTTTCTGCATTTGATAATGAAACATCCAGCAATGCAGAATCAGCTACAGCACAACTGTTCACAGCACCGTCTGAATTAAAGAAATCCAACCCGAACTGGATTATCCCCTCAAACGAAGTAACCATTTCGGTAATAGCTTTTCCGGCCCAATCCCACTTCGTTCCGGGAAGTCCTCCCATAGATCCGGAACGATCTTCAAGCAACATAAGCTTTACCGGAATACGCTCAATTGAAAACTGGAATTTGCCGCAAACATCGGTATCGCTATCAACAGAAGAATCCATATCTGTATCCGTATCCGTGTCACTATCGGAATCAGCGTCAGCATCCGTATCTGCATCAGCATCGGCATCGGCATCGGCATCGGCATCAATATCGGTATCAGTGTCACTGTCAGTATCTGTATCAGTATCTGTATCAGTATCTGCATCCGTATCCGCATCTATATCGGTGTCCGTATCTGTATCTGTATCTGTATCCGTATCCGTATCTGTATCTGTATCCGTATCTGTATCTGTATCGGTGTCCGCATCTGTGTCAGTGTCGGCATCGGTGTCGGTATCAGCATCTGTGCTTGCCGTATCATTTTGAGAGTCAGTGTCAGCATTGTCTATTGTATTCCCCTCAACTGAACAACCGACAAACAGCAAAGCGATCGTCACAACAAGTATCTTTTCTTTTGGTCCCATAATGTTCTCCCGTTTCTAAGTTAGTTGAGTATTAAATATTTATTATCTATTTTTTGCACATTTAATATACCATGCCGATTAACAAACCAATCTAGCTGTAAATAGTCTCATTGTTATAAATAGCATTTTTGGCATAATGTTTATATATCTTAAAAAATTTTTATTTGTTCTTCAATATACAAATGATTATTTTGTTGTTTTGACTTATATGTAAATTATTCAACGATGAGGTTAAATTAAGATGACAAACATAAAGACCGTTTTTATCTTTCTATTAATAAACACCGGCTGTTGGGATTTTTTTTCGATAGACAAAAGTAATTATTCCGATACGGACAAAGCATTTCCATCTGACTCAGAAACTGAGAAAGGCGGCCTTGATATCCGTTTACAATTAGTAAGCTCCGATGATCAGCGTATCCAAGAATTCGCGGCATATATATCGTCTTCGGAAAACGAAATTATAGAAATCTTTTGTTCTGAGCAAGAACAAAACATAAACGATAACTTGCGCTGTATTTCGGGAAATGAACTTTTAGTATCTGACATAGCAGCGGACTTTAGCCTTGTTATTAAAGCCAAAGGCTATCATTTTTCGCAAGAACGGGTTTCTCCTGCTTCCTTAGAAAAAGAAAATGACAATCTAGTTTACGTTAAAACACTTTTGCGACTTCCGACCTATATTGTAACAGACGACTACGTTACCGGTTTCACTGCCGATGAAGGTGAGCGTTTCATCGAAAACGCCTATCGTTCAAATACAGAACTGGGATCGACCTATTCTGTTAAATTTTATATCGACGGATTGGACAGCGAACCTACAGTTTATTTTCAAAATACAAACAAACATCCTATTCATTATGACTTTGTTAACAGCGTTCTAAAAAAGCCCATAACTTCCGTTGATTTTTGGAAAGAGACCTATTCGGGCCAATCGCGTACGGCCATGGCAGGAACTGTTATGTGGTATACCGGTTTGCGATCATTTTGTGCTCGCTTAGACCGAACAATCGACGCGCCTATGGTTTTAACTTTTTTTCCGAGTGATGACCTCACACCCGAACAAGCCCTGAAAGCCTACATTCTGATTCAGGAACGATTAGGATTTGTTATATTGAACGGTAATTCATCGAGCTTCTTCTATCTTCCGGCAGGATTTGAACAGGAACAGTCACTTAACAATTCCAAAGCCGTGTTTGTTAACTGGGCCGCAGAGTGGTTGGAGCGCAAAGAGCTGTTTGAACAAATAGATCTTCAGATCATGAATCCAGGATTGGCCTACGGTGTTTTGAGAATTGTAGAAACCCCGAAACTCGAACAGTTTCCGCTGTCATTCAAAGATATTGTTGTTCTCTCAAAACTGCCTATTCAGCTTCCAATAGTGGGAGGAACGATTACCGAAGAAGCTCAAACACCTCTTTGTCATGTCAATCTTATGGCAAAAAACAGAGGTACGCCCAATATCGCTCTTAAAGATGCAACAAGAACTTCGTCGATACTATCCAAAGAGGGCAAGCTGGTTCGCTTTGAGGTAAAAAACGGAACATACACGCTTGAAGAAACAACAATGGAAGAAGCAGAGTTATACTGGAAATCATTGAGCAAGCCCCCCGTGCTGCCCGATTTTGATATTGAATATGCGGCTCTACCGCTTTTCGGAGAAATTGGATTTAAAGACTCGATAAAAGTCGGTGCAAAAGCAGCAAATCTGGCCGAGCTTCATTCCTTGCTTAAAGATACTGCCCCGAAAGGCTTTGCGGTTCCGTTTTATTATTACTATCATCATATGAATTCGACAGCTGTTTCTTCTGCAATGTGTGAAGAAGCCGGCATAAGCTGCGAAGCCGAAGGTCGTTTAGCAGATCTATGCGTTAGGGCCGAAGCCTTGTGCCGTTCTTCAGTCGCCGACTCACTGATCAACTATACAAATAAACTAATCAGCTCTTCGGATTTTATTGCTGACTCCGCACTGCGAGAAGCCGCACTGGCAGGACTGCGGAATCATATTATATCAGGAACAGTAAATCCTGAATTTGCAACGGCGCTTGATAATCGTGCCGCCGAAGTTTTTGGAAAAGAAAAAATTCGACTTCGTTCAAGCACTAATGCAGAGGATATTCTCGGTTTTACCGGAGCCGGCCTGTACGACTCGGTTTCGGCATATTCATACGGCAACAAGATTGCATCAAAACAAATTCTCAAAGTATGGGCATCAATATGGAATTGGCGAGCTTTTGAGGAACGTGAATTCTGGAGTATCGATCATTTTTCAACCTTAATGGGAGTTGCCGTAAACGAAGCCTTTGTAACCGAAGCTGCAAACGGTGTTTTAATAACTCAAAATATTGCAGACCGCTCACTACCGGGTATGTACGTAAACGTACAAATACGAGATATTGCAGTAACCAATCCGGAACAAGGATTTCTTCCCGAAATATTCTCTATAATTTCGGGTGTCACAGACAAGATACAAACTGCACATATAAGATACTCATCTCTTTATCCCGACTCACCGATATTGACAGATAATGAAGTATATGAACTGTACCTTGCCTCTGATAAAGTAAACAAACATTTCTCTGCACTATACGAACAAAACCCCAACTTCTTTGCAATGGATTTAGAATTTAAATTTTTAGAACCGAACCGCAAACTGATCATAAAACAAGCTCGTCCGTATGCGGAATAAACTGCTGCTGAAAAGCAACTCCGCTCTCCCCTATCGACGAGTCCTGCTGTTTATAGTACCTTTTTGCTATAGAGAAATAAATGCTGCATGGGGTTTCAACACGTAGCGAATTGATATAGGATTAAATTGTACCGCTTAGGTGATCAATTAAAATACAAATAGGAGGCAAGACTTTTCATGACATATCACAGATTCTCAAATATTACTAAAGTCGCTTTTAAACCCGTTAGTATTCTTCTGTGGATTTTCCTGTCAACCGTTATCGGTTGCGGCACCAAGGAGCAGTCTGCTCCCGAAGGCGATACCAAACAAGACGACAAAACCTTAAAAACTGAGTCTTCAGATTTGAAATCAACAAAAGAAACACCTAAAGTGAGACAATCACAAAGAAGCCAAGAAAAGGGTGCAAAAGATCGGCCGGAGGAGAGAGCTAGATCTCGAAAATGGGCCGAAGAGGACCGCTATATGCGACTTGTGCTCGAAAAAATTGAGTTGAATGACGAGCAACTCTCCTCCTTTTCAGATATAAATTGGGAACATTTCATAGCTCTCGAAACCCTAAAGAACGAACGACCGTCATCAGATGAGGCACTATTGGAAATGCTGAAAACCGGCATCTTTTCTTCATCGGCATTTGAGGCTGAAGAAAAACACGATCTGGCAATACAGTCACTACAAAAAAAACAATACCAAGAACGGATGAGCCTTCTTCATAAAGTGTTAGACGAGAAACAAAGAAAAGATCTAATTGCCTTGGTCGAAGTTGACGAGAAAAAGCAATACGCAAAAGAAGACAAACAAACGCCGGCCGATAAAGCAGCGCCATCCGCTTTGGGATGCGGAATAATAGCAAACCGTCTTTTTTCCATAACGATTGATGACAAAGACCTAAACAGAAAGGAGCGCAAAAAACTTGCCGCTTTACAAGAAGAACTCAACAAAGATAACCCCGACCCGGAACAAGTTAAGGATCTTCAACAAGCAGAGCGCATTTTCGACATGGCTGTGAGAAAAGCTTTTGTCAGAGACTCATTCAACGCTGCTTTGTTAAATCGCCCCGTAAATCCATACAATGAACCGAGCTACATTGCCGCTTGTCGCTTAAAAGCAATGGAGTCCTTGTTAAAACTACTAACCCCCGAATCAAGAAAAACAGCCGCAGAAAAGTTAATACAAAGAAAAGAACGCAGAGGAATTCTGATACCTCAAACCAAAGATGCCGGTGTTTGAGCTTTGAGCTTTCAATGATGACTACTGCGCCTTTCAGTGCGGATGCGCCTGGCTATCATGTATCATGGGTCACCATTCGGGGTTAAAGCACGAAACGCTCATTCCCAACCTCACCTAACTATTCGATGCAACAGCTCTTGGTCTTCTTCGCTTCGGTGCTTTTTTAAATTTGTACAGGGGATGACCTACGGCCAGGACGGCTCCGGGCATGCATCCTTCGGGTATTCCTAGGGCTTGTCCGGCTTTTTTTTCTCTTACCAGGGCTGTCAGTGCGTAACCGTTGTAACAGGTACCGAGTTTCATTGCTTCGGCTTTGTGCATTATCTGCATTGCCGCTAGGTTGCAGTTTGCGTCTACTATGTGCGCTAAACCTGAAGCGTAGGCTATAAGGACAAGAGGCGCTTTGTAAAAGATGCTTTCATCTCCTTTTAGACATGCTCTAAATTTTTCTGCTATGGCGGGGAGATGAAACTTGTAGGCATTTACAACTCTT
>CAYWLQ010000023.1:24545-40523 GCA_964458775.1 uncultured Myxococcales bacterium
CACTTTCACTAAAGCAGTTAAATTTCTTTGATCCAACTCTTTTTCCCACTGTAAGGCCTATAACAAACCTTACTATGGGATTTTTCATCTGCCTTTCGAGCTTTAAGTAGTATTTTGAGGTTTCTTTTGCCAGGCCTTCTATTTGGCTTTTGGTATCCAAAACCATAAATCTTACATTTCTCGAATTTGTCGCGGTCGGTGCGGCTGCTGCTGCATCTAAAAGGGCGTTTAGTTGAGCTTGGTTTACCGGTTCGTCACTGAAACATCTGCAACTTCTTCGTCTTGCAAAAACAGACTGCAATTCGTCGGGGGTTATCGGATACTCATCTGTTACTATTTCAAATTTGTCTTTTGGATATTTAATATGTTCAAACGCATCTTCAGGACATACGGCGGCGCAGTGTCCGCATTCGATGCATCTTCCCTGAAAGTTAATATCAAGAGTTTTGCCGTCCCATGTGAATACTCGGTTGGGACAAACCGCAGCACATCGTAAACAACGAATACATAGTTCGTTGTTGATTTTCACAAGCGGTTGTTCTTCGGTTTTCATGGGTCTTACTCTATAGAAGCATCAAGGCTTTGTGGGGACAAAATTTTACACATGCAGGGTCGCCGCCGCACAGATCGCACTTGAGCGGCACGGGTTCTTTTTCTGTAAAGTAAATATGACCGAAAGGGCATGCCGCAGCACACAGTCCGCAGGCGATACAACGCTCAGGCAGGTGCTCTACTGCTCCTGTACTCTCGTTGCGAACCAAGGCTGCCGTGGGACAGACCGTCATGCATGCGGCATTTACACACTGAAGACAGTTGAGTTGGATATATTTTGCGTCTCCCATGTCTGTAATTTTTATGCGAGACCTGCCCATTACTCCGTCTTTTCCTTTTGCGGCGGCGCAGGCTACCTCACAGGTTCTACAGCCGGTACAGTTTTTGGGTATGACGGTATATGTTTTGTCCATCTTTAAACTCCGAATTCTGGAGGCGTACAGATGCTCATGAATTTTGCAGCGGTTTGGGCTCGTTTACAGGCATCACAACAATTAAAGTAATTGAGTTCGAGATTGTGTTTTTTGCAGGCAAAATCTGCATATTCTTTGGTCACAGTGGGGGTGCCGCAGGTTTCACATAAAATAAACATAAACTCTCTTCCCCATATTGTTCTTGTAGACTCGGTGTCTTTCATCTCAATGCAATTAGTAGGACAAATTCTGGCGCAGGTTCCGCAGCCCACACACAACTCAGCCGCTTCTTTAAACGGAGATGCGATTTCTTTGTGCGAACCTCTTCCTACCGCAGAAATAGCTTCGATTCCCAAAGCCGCGCAGCTCCTGGTACACAGGGTACACATTATGCAATTATCATGTCCTTTGAAACGCTTATAATCTAAGAGACCTCCTTCTTCGTCGGCCATGGTCTTGATAATTTCAGCGTCAGGACATCTGGCTGCCAACAGAGACAATATTGTTCGGCGTTGTTGTAAAACCCTGTCGGTGCGTGTGTTCACAACAAGCCCGTCTTCCACCGGATATTCACACGAAGTAACTATCATCGGTTTTTCGGGTTGCTCGGTTCTAATTGCCTCAACCAGGCACAAACGACACGCTCCGACATTTTCTAAGGCTTCGTGATAACACAAGGTCGGTATATAAATACCTATGCGCCTCGCAACCGTTAACACAGTCTCTCCCGGTGAGGCAGCTGTTCGTTTTCCGTCAATGAAGATGTGTATTGTCTGTTCGTTCATTTTCAATTTGTCCATACGGCATCCCGTTTACACACCAAAATACACGCTCCGCATTTAATGCAAAGCGATTGTTCAATGATGTGCGGCTTCTTTTTTTCGCCGGATATTGCACTCGGCGGACACGGGGCAACACACAGGCCGCAACCTGTACACTTTGTTTCATCGATATGAAAAACCGTCAAGGCCGGACAAACGCCGGCCGGACACCTTTGTTCTACAATATGCGTCTCAAACTCATCTCTAAAGTTTGCCAAAGAGCTTAACACAGGATTGGGGGCAGATTTACCAAGACCGCAAAGAGATGTATCTCTTATAACTTCGGCAAGCTGCATTATGGTTTTTAAATCATCGAGACTCGCCCTGCCCTTTGTTACGGAGTCCAGCAACGCACCAAGCTGTCTTATTCCCTCGCGACAGGGCGTACATTTTCCGCAGGATTCATCAATCAGAAATTCAATAAAATACTTAGCGGTATCAACCATGCAGGTTCTGTCATCCATAACGATCATTCCGCCCGAACCCATCATGGAACCGGCCTGCTTTAAGGTGTCAAAATCCATGCTGAGATCGAGCTTGTCAGATGCAATGCATCCTCCGGAGGGCCCGCCTGTCTGAACAGCCTTAAACGATCTGTTTTCTGTTATTCCTCCGCCAATATCATAAATAACTTTTCTAAGAGACATTCCCATGGGCACTTCTACAAGACCGGTCCTGCGAACCTTACCCACCAAACAAAAAGCCTTAGTACCGGGTGACCCCTCTGTTCCCAGAGATCTAAATGCTAGATGGCCGTTTTCGATTATCCAGGGAACACAAGCAAATGTTTCTACGTTATTGAGAACCGTCGGTTTGCCGAAAAGACCTTTTTCTGTTGAGCGAATATACTTGGTTTTGGGCTCACCGATATTGCCCTCAATGCTGCGCATAAGTGCACTGGATTCTCCGCAGACAAAAGCGCCGCCGCCTCTTACAATCTGAATATCGAAAGAAAGATCAGAACCCATTACCGCTTTGCCTAGAAGGCCTCGTTCGCGACAAGACATAATAGCTTTTTTTAAACGGTCGACAGCTCTGGGGTATTCGTTTCTCACATAGATATAGCCTTTGCACGAGTTAACCGCAGCGGCACATATCAGCATTCCCTCTATTATTCTAAAAGGGTCTCCCTCCATTATCCCCAAATCCATAAAGGCTCCGGGATCTCCCTCGTCTCCGTTGCATATTACAAAAGCATTACCGTCGCTGTTTTTTGCGCAGCTTTTCCATTTTTTACCTGTCGGAAATCCTCCGCCTCCTCGACCGCGAAGACCCGAGCTTTCGATCTCGGATACTATCTCCGTTGAAGTCATTTTTAGCGCTTCGGCCAAGGCAACAAAGCCTCCGTGAGCTATGTAGGAATCAATACTCGCGGGAGTTACATGTCCGCATCCTTTTAGAGCAATGCGTTTTTGATGTTTATAAAACGAAAGCTCTTCTCTATTAACAATGGGTTTTGTTTCGCCCTGTTCGTGATAAAGCAATCGTTCTATAATCTCTCCATCCATTACCGTTCGCTTTATTATTTCGGATGCATCTTTAGGAGTTGTTTTAAAGTAACAAATATTATCAGGTAAAATTTGAACCAACGGACCGTCCTGACAAAGTCCCTGACAGCCGGTTTCCGTCAATAAAATGTGTTCTTTTTTGCCGGTACAAGGCTCTATTTCTATTCGCACTTCAAGATTAGATGCCTGTGCCTCTTTTACCAAAGCAGTATAAACTTCACCTGCACCCAGAGCTATGCATCCGGTACCGGCACATACCAGAATTTGTTTTTTCATAGCTCCGCTCGCTTTGACCAGCTCTTCTCGCACCTCGAAAAGAGCTTTTTGCGAGTCAATAAGACGAGGTGCACAACTCATACTGTAGACCTTCTTTGAAGCCCGATCTCATAACCGGTTTCGAAAGCCTTTTTGTTTATTGGAGCAAATTTCGGCTTTTTTGCAAACTCTTTTTCCATTACCGCCAAACATGTTTCTTTGCTTACCACGTCGGAAAGTCCCACTAATGCACCCAACATAGCAATATTGGCAGATCGCGATGAACCGGATTCTTCTGCTATTCGACCGGCATCCAGATACAAAATCGTAATATCGTTTCTATCCAACGTAATGGGTATGAGCGAAGAATTGACCACCGCAATACCGCCTTTTACAACTGTCGGTCCGAATTTTTCAAGAGACGGCTGATTCATTGCCAACAACATGCAGGGACGAGCCGTTATGGGAGATCCGATGGGAATATCAGAAATACAAACCGTTACATTGGCCGTACCTCCCCGCATTTCGGGTCCGTAGGAAGGAAGCCAGCTTACCTCGCGGCCCTCTTCCATTGCTGCGGCAGCCAATAGCTTACCCGAAAGCAACACCCCCTGGCCGCCGAAACCGGCCATGATGATGTCGTAAGAACTCATAGCCTTTCTCCGGATTCAACTGCCGACGGCGCTTTAAACACACCGAGCGGATAATAGTCGACCATTTCTTTGCCCAACCATTTGTCGGCTTCAGCCGGTGAGAGCCCCCAATTGGTGGGACAGGTTGACAAAACTTCCACAAAAGAAAAACACAAATTGTCTATTTGGTTTTGAAAAGCTTGTTTAATTATACGCTTTGCTTCTACGGTATGATGCGGCGTATGAACCGCTACTCTTGCAATAAAGCCAGGAGTTCTAAGGCTTGCGAGCATTTCGGACATGCGAATTGGATATCCCGCTTGTTCGGGGTCTCGTCCCATAGGACAAGTTGTTGCCCGCTGGCCTATCAATGTTGTAGGAGCCATTTGGCCGCCGGTCATTCCGTAGATGGCATTGTTGACAAATATCGAAGTAATCTTCTCGCCCCGGTTTGCAGCGTAGATGCTCTCAGCAATACCTATCGAAGCCATATCCCCGTCACCTTGATAGGAGAAAATTATATTTTGAGGCCTGGCTCTCTTTGCGCCGCTCGCAACCGCTGCTGCTCTTCCGTGAGATGCCGAAAACATATCACAATCAAACAGCTCGTAAATAAACACCGAACACCCGACAGGCCCGACGCCGATGGTGTTTTCGCGAATGCCCAGTTCATCAATTACTTCGGCTGTAATCCGATGAATTACGCCGTGCGTACATCCAGGACAATAACTGGTCGCTCTGTCGAACATAGTTTTGGAATGTCCGAAGATTTTTTTCATGACGCCTTTTCTCCTTGAGCTTTTTTGTGCAATTCCGTAAGCGCCTCTTCTACCTCTTCTACAGTGGGAACAAACCCTCCTGCTCTTCCTAACAGCTCCGTTTCTCGATCATGGCCGGCGGCCAGTCGCACATCGACCAGAAGTTGTCCCAAACTCAGTTCCACCGAGATAACTCGCTTTGCATCGAGAATACATTTGCGCAAAGCATCGTACGGAAACGGTTTAACCGTAATCGGACGAAACAGTCCCACCGAAATCCCTTGTTTTTTTAGTCTATCTATTGCGGTTTTAACAATTCTGGACATCATGCCAAAAGAAACAGCCAAAACATCATATGAGTCCTCGGTATTGTAGGTTTCAAAGCGAATTTCGTTTTGCGCAATGCATTCAAATTTTTCTTTGCGATGAACGTTGGCTTTGTGAAGTTCTACTGCATCGAGATGTAAAGAGCTGATAATTCGTTTTTGCCTACCCTTGCATCCCGTAAGAGCCCAATCTCCCCCGTCCAAAGGAGGACCAACCTCAACATCGGGAAACTCCACCGGCTCCATCATCTGCCCTATCATTCCGTCGCCTATAACCATAACCGGTGTTCTATATCGCTCAGCCAGTTCAAACGCTAATATAGTGTGATCCACTGCCTCTTGAACAGAAGCAGGTGCCAATACCGGCAGATCAAAATCTCCATGACCGAGGCCCTTAGTAGCGTGCAAATAGTCGCTTTGAGCCGGCAAAATTCCGCCGAGACCGGGGCCGCCTCTCATGATATTGATGATCACCACTGGAAGCTCGCACGCAGCTATATAAGAAATACCCTCGCTCATAAGAGATATGCCGGGAGAAGATGAACTGGTCATTACCCTAACACCCACACCGGCCGCTCCGAACAGCATATTGACAGCTCCCACTTCACTCTCAGCCTGAACGTATTGACCTCCAAGAGACGGCAGTTTTTTTGAAAGGTATTCGGGAATCTCGCTCTGCGGCGTAATAGGATAGCCGAAGAAATGAAGACATCCGGCTCGTATGGCCGCCTCTGCGATGGCTTCGTTTCCCTTCATCAGCACTTTTCCCATATAAAACTCCTACTCAATATTCAAAAAACGCATAGCGCGTTCCTTCTATAAAAACTTCTATAGCGGTATCAGGACAAGATACGGCACACAAACGACACCCTATACATCTAGGAGGATCGGCAAGCGACGCAAAGTGAAAGCCTTTGGCGTTCATTGCAGACGACATTTTTATAATCGATTGCGGGCATGCAGCAATGCAGCGTTCACAGCCTTTGCACCTGTCTTCACGAATTACAATAGTCGGCATCTATATTTAATCCTCCGCTCTGCGATAATTGGGAGGTCCGAAACCCCTCACAAAAGATGTTGCAGACACCTTCCAAGGAGGAAGCATGCGTCGCTTCATAACCAATATAGGCAAATCAATATTTCGGTTTGCAATTTCGTCCGCCCATTCGGACATCACAGCAACAAAAGTTAGATTGGTCTCAGCCTCTAAAGCCGCTTGCTTGGCTGCATCTATACCGTGTTGAATAGTTTCAAGGTCGGTTTCGCCCATAAGATGAGAATTAGCAACAAAACCGGATACTTTCAAACGACTTTTATTTTCAATAGCATTCTTCATAGAAATAATTCCTGCAGGAGAATCGGTAAAAGGCCGCTTGGTATTAACTACCTGTAAAAGCTGGTATGATCTATCCCCTATTGCATCTCTAAGAGAAGATAATACAGTCGCACCGACGTCATCGCCGCCTACATCGAAAATTCCGACACCGTCATGTTCGGCTTGAGCCATCCCTTTAATTTCGGGAATAATAATAGGAGTATCCGCCCACTTTTCTACACCCGAAGGAGCCGCTACTCGAATTCCTTCCGCCTCCATAGCTTCACGTTGCTCTCGACATCGAAAATACGGGTTAACTACATCCAAGTCGGCAATGGTAACCGCACAATCGGCAGAACGAAACGCAAAAGCCAAATTTACCGCAACCTCAGTTTTTCCTGAGCCGTAGTTGCCCACGATAATAATGAGCTTTTGAGTTTTCAGGCTTTTTATCAAATCGCTGTGCATCATTTCAGTGTTTATATATCCGGTGAAATTCACCCCGGCTATATTTATTAGCCGTTAACTACAATATCTTCTTCTTGTCACAAAAGTGTCATGATGAAAACTTCAAATTTTTCTCTTTTGATGAGCAATATTTTTCTGTCAAAACAAACATTGAAAAGGTAATCGCCCAAGCTCCGATGACATCAATCGTGTAATGCAAATGGCTTAGAAATACGGTCGATACAACAATAATGTGACCGGCAAGCGCAACCCTAGAAAGATATCTATATGGCCGACAATACAACCACAACAAGAATGTACTTGCCGTATGACCCGAAAAAAACAAATCCTTGGTAAGATATAATTCCGGAGCTGATGAGGTAAGCGCCGAGACCGGGTTTACAATCTCCAACCAGCCCTGAAACAACTCTGACATGGATTTTCCGGCATTTACGTCTCGACCGTTAACAGGACCCAAGCTCGTAACAAAAACGGTTATACCTCTCAATAAGCTCAACACTCCTCCTAAATACATAAAACTGATAAAGCGCTTCTTGTCGACTTTTAGCAGCCACAAAGCAATCGGCACATAGGCAACAACCCAAATATGATAATTATAACGGCTTATTACAGGAACAAAAGGAGTTGTTGCTATAACTCGATCATATAAACCCGGCGCCGCCCGTCCCTCCGAAAGAACACATATCAGCACCATTATAGAGTGCGTCAGATATCTCCAGGCTATCGACAGCAACACACTCTCTTTTAAATTGTTTAGACGTTGTCCAATAAAGCTAAATAGCATTATCAAGGACCTTTGCAAATTTGGGTAAAAGTTCTGCTCCTAAGGAGGTCATGCTTTCCAACGAGGAGTTCTCAGATTCATCCAATAAAGTCAAATTTATCAAATACTTGTCCTTCCAAAAAGTCGCACTTGCTCCTCCCAAAATCCCCCTTGAAACCATATCTGCGGGCAGCCCTTTTCCGGCTGAAGAAGGATCGTTTCGGCCTTCCAAAAATCTGGCAAAACGAGCCGATGCGTTTTTGGCTGCACCCATATCATAGATCTCCGCAGTAATTGTCGTGTTAGGTTTATTTTCGGAAGTGTAGTCGGCTGTTACCATTTCAACGAGCCCTAATTCCGTATATATTTCGGCACCTCCGTTTATTAAATCATATAAATTATCCGGACCGAAATAACGAGGATTTCCTGTAATTTTAAAGCCTTCAATATTCTTAACAAGACGTTCGCCGGGACCTCTAAACTTAGGTTCTTCGAGTTTGGGAGAAGCTTCAGGTTGAGTTTTTTCTTCAACCGCTGCAACGGGTAAAGACTCCTCCGTTGAAACCTTAGGTTGTTGCTCTTTTCCTTTGCAGGACAAACACCCTATACATGCAAAGAAAACAACCCAACATACTGTTTTAATTATATTCATTGCCATCACCTTTCAAACAAAACAAAAATCTTCCTACAAGTTAGAACAATGCGCGCCCTTAGAAAGTAGACGCCAAAATCAGCGAGTCTTATAGCACTTTAATTCAAGAGGCTATACCCTCCGCTAACGATTTTTGTTTTTCAAGCCGTGCCGACGAATGGCGCCGTCTGAAAAATCAGCCGCGCCCACGAGGGGTGCGGTCAGGATGAACAACTTCGTCGTTAAGCCCGGAGGGCTGGGGATTGATTATTCCAAGCCAGGCTTTATTAAGCTTTTTTAGAAGTTACTTATATAAGATATTAGTACTATGAAATAAGATCATATATTGAAATTAGATTTTACAAATTCTAAAAAGAGCATGTGAATAGAAAAAATAAAGACAACACAACTGAAATTTCTTTTGCCGATGTCGAATCTGTATCTTTTATTGAACCGGACAAAAAAACAGACAACGAAAAAGCAGCTGAATCCTTTGCTTCTTCAAGAAGCTCACAAGAATTGTTTATTGATGATGATCCATTCGCCAAAGACGTTATTGACGGGCGATATGAAATCGTCAGACGTTTGGGAAGCGGTGCAATGGGAGCAGTGTTTTTAGCCAAACATCTTCGTCTTAACAAGCTGTTTGCTCTAAAAACAGTTCATCCTAATCTGGCACGCGCACCTCAATTTGCCGTTAGATTTGAAAGAGAAGCCCATGCTTGCAGTCGACTCAAACATCCCAACTGCATAAGTGTTACAGATTTCGGTCAAACCCCGGATGGAACCTTGTATCTTGTTATGGAATACGCACAGGGAGAGTTGCTCAGTGACCTTATTAAACAAGGCCGTGTTTCTTTGGCAAACGCTTTGGAATACACTGAGCAAATTCTCTTGGGCCTCAAACACGCTCACGCAGAAGGTCTAATTCATCGCGATATTAAGCCGGAAAACATTGTTAAATGCACTCGCGATGACGGCGGTGCTCTATTAAAAATATTAGACTTCGGTATGGCAAAACAATTCTCGGACAATCCTCACAACCCAACTATTACGGATCGAGGATTGGTAATGGGTACGCCGCAATATATGGCACCTGAACAAATTTGCGGTGAGCCCGCAGATATGAGAACAGACCTCTATGCAGCAGGTGTAACCTTGTTTCGTCTTATTGCAGGAAAACCTATTTTTCCAGGTGCCTCACATCTCGATGTCTTTGAGGCAAAAACTCAAAAACCCGCACCGACACTTCAAGAGGTTACAGGAGTTTCGTACCCAAAAGAACTCGAAGATTTTTTGGCAAAAGCACTTGATCGTGATCCGGCAAACCGGTTTTCAAACGCCGACGACATGCTGAAGGCACTTCAAACAGTATCAGAAACCTTAATTGAAAAAAACACTACCGCCAATAAACACAATGGATTTCTTGGGTTCAAATTCCAACCCAAAACTGTCAAAACAATTCTGGCGGCAACTGCTGCGGGCCTCATTATCGGTGTTATAGCAACAATTACATTGCTCACATCTTCTGATAAAGACGATGAAAGTAATAAACAGAATGTCGCTTCGATTGTCACTGCTCCTCAAGCCGCAAATAATATTGCATCCTCTACCGACAAATCTCCCAAAGCTTTGATACAAAATACCGTAGCGCTGTCTGATACAGAAAAAGATCAAACAGCAATATTGTCCTTGGCAGACACGGAAAGCTCGAAACCTCATATCGAAAAGGATCCGTTGCTTGAACAAGCTGCTGTTCTAATCGAGCGCAGAAAGTGTAAAAATGCATACAAATTACTAGACGGATCATCTTCCGCAAATAGCGCCGAAGGCAAGTATTTATCAGCACAAAGCATGGCATGCGCTGGACGAAACGAAGAGGCTCTCGACCTTTACAGAGAAGCCGTCGGTTTAGACAACAGATATTCATCTGATACAAAAATTTTAGAAGATGTAAAACAAATGGTTGCAAAACCTGCCCTTAGAGCTCACGCAATAGCCTTTATGGATCAAGTCATGCCCGATGCAGCACTTCCGATATTGATTCAACTAGCCGGTAGACATCCCAGCAGGGAAGTCAGAAATCTGGCACTGAAAGCTGTTCAACGACAAGGAGCGGCTGATCGAGTAGATGCGGCAGCATCTTTGGAGTATGAGTTTTTGCAAGCTTCCTCGTGTGCGGAAAAACAAAAAATCGTCAACAAACTGGCAGCGTTAAAAACAAAAACGGCAGCACAAGTGCTAATAAGAGCCAGAGACGCAGAAGAAAAAGTCGGTGTTTTCAAAAAACGTTATGTAAACGAATGCGTCCGTAAAGACATAATCCGTGCACTTAAACAAATGAAGAAAGATTAAAAAGCAACAATCAAGGTTTTAATTATGGAATTATCAGACAATCGAAATAATAGGATTTACACAGGAGTTTGTGCAGCTGTCGGTTTCAATTTTATTGCCGTCATCACATTCTTCAAATCCTAATTGATGAATTCCGTCACCGCAATGCGGACCCAAATTGCATCCCGGTGCACAACCGCCATAGGAATTATCAAGAAGACCGTCATCGCATACCTCATCAAACTCCGCTTGAACAACTCCGTCTCCGCAACGCGGTCCCCATAAGCACTCCGGTGCACATTCTCCATAACCGCCGTCATTCGTTCCGTCATCGCATTGTTCGTTACCGTTAACTATGCCGTCTCCGCATCCGTCAAATTTACATGTGCTGCTGCATCCGTCGCCGTCAATATCATTGCCGTCATCACATTCTTCGGGACCGTTTTCAATTCCGTCACCGCAGTGCGGACCTATTTGACAGTCTACAGTGCAATTGCCGTAAGTGCCGTCGTTTATCCCATCATCACAAGTCTCGCCCTGGTCACGTTGAACTTGGCCGTCTCCGCATCTAGGTGCTCTTTGACAGAGAGAAGTACATCCTCCATATTCACCGTTATTTCCTTCGGCACCGCTATCACATTGTTCTCCCCATGTGTTTTGAACAACACCGTCACCGCACTTTGGTGGAAGTATGCAACCCGGTGCACAACCCGTCTCTCCATATGAATCGTTGTTTTTCTTATTGTCGCACTCTTCATGTCCTGCATCGACTTTTCCGTCACCGCAGTAGGGCCCCAAAACGCATCCGAGCGCGCAATTATTGTAACCGCCGGCCAAAACTCCGTCGTCACATTGTTCTCCGGGTGATACCACACCGTCGCCGCATACAGGGTTGCACACGCTAGAACGAGCATTAAAGCCGCTCAAAGTCAGTTTGTAAGTTGAAGCATATGTCTGACGTTCAGCGTGGAACACCATTATTTCGTAAACCTGACCGTCTGCAAGACCGTAAGTCGCTGCATTGGTATTATTGATGGTCAAAGTAGCCGACAAAGCCACATGAATACCGCCCAAATCCAATACCAATTTCCCATTGAGAAACACCCACAAATCGTCATCACCGACAAAACTCAAAGTATAAGTTGTACCTTTTTTGTATTGGAACCAGTAAATTACCTGTGTAGTAAAGTGAAAGTTGTGTTTGGGACTGGTTTCGTAACACGGATACGCTGTCAACGGCTCTCCGTCTCCCAGACAATCTTTGTTATTCCAAGAATCACCTGTAATGCATTCTATCGGCCAACACGGATTGCATCTATCTACTGACTGATCCAATTTGCAACGAGCTTGCTGTTCCTCCGGAGTAAGTTCAACAAATTCTACTGCTTCATCTTCGGGAATTCCAAAATAGGTTGGAGGTATTCGAGCAACATCATATTGGGCAGTGGGTGTTATTCCAAAGTCGTCCATTAGGAAGAAGACCGGATTTCCGTCATATTCTTCACCGAGTCTTGTCCATTTTTGACCTGCTGCTCCATAACGATTTACATAGTTTCCGTTTCCGTCATCGTACAATACCAAATTGGATACCACAGTGGCTGCCGAATTTGCCGGATTGCGATACCAAGTTGCAAAAGACTGACCGGATGTAATCAAGCCGTTTTGCAAATATGTTGCCCCTGTACCTATAAATACCGGCTTCTTCTCTGCATCAAGAGTTGCTCGTACCAAACCCGTAGCAGCGGCAAGTCGTCCGTATGCGGGGTCCCCTTCCTTTTCACCTAAAAATTCAAAATCAGGATCTGTAGCCAAAAAATCTCTTAAAATTATCGGCACCGCCAATGTATCTTCAAGGGGCGGTTGGGTGCATTCAAAGCCGGGTTCAATTTTGCAGGAGGATGAACACCCATCCCCATCCACCGTGTTTCCATCGTCACATTCTTCTCCAACACTTGCCATTATTATACCGTCGCCGCATGCAGAATTGCATGCTCCGCCCGCTGCAGCACACTCAGGTTCCATCTGACAGACAGGAGAACAACCGTCACCCGGCAATACATTCCCGTCATCACATCCTTCTGTGCCTTCTTTTGTTTTATCACCGCACACAGTTGCATGACATGACCAGGTTTTGTCTAATACCGAACCGGTACAGGCAAAACCTTCTTCCCATTGACAGGTGTCAGAGCATCCATCCCAATTTACACTGTTTCCGTCGTCACATTCTTCTCTATCAAGAACGATTCCGTCTCCGCATTGTGCAATACAGGGTGCACCTGGAAAAGGACATGCGTATCCGGATTCAACTTTGCATTGATTGTTGCATCCGTCATTGGATTTTGTATTGCCGTCATCACAGCCTTCTCCCCCGGTTAGCTTACCGTCCCCGCATATTGTGGTATTAGTGCAAGCTTCTCCCGGAATAGGACAAATATATCCTTCTTCAACAAAGGAGCAGTCTGCTGCACAACCGTCGCCGTCTTCTGTATTTTGGTCATCACAGGCTTCGGACAAGGTAACGCTAACTCTCCCGTCACCGCACATTTCAACCGGAATGCATCTCTCCCCGGGTTGATTACAGGTATAACCGGGTTCGATTTGGCAGGTTTCAGAACAGCCGTCACCTCCCGTATTGTTGCGGTCATCGCAGGTTTCATTACCCTTGATTCGACCGTCTCCGCAAAAGTATATTTTTGTACATTGCTGACCGGGAATACATTCGTAGTCAGCGTCTGTCTGCATACAGTTGGAGCTGCATCCGTCCTCGTTTTCTATGTTGTTGTCGTCACAGACTTCACCGCGATCCAATATTCCGTTTCCGCAAACAATAAGGGAGGTGCATTTTCCTCCCTCAGGAGGACACTCATAGTCCCTTTCGATTTTACAAACACCGGTGCACCCGTCGCCGGGTAAGGTGTTACCGTCATCGCATTCCTCTCCATCAACATTCACTATTCCGTCGCCGCAAGAATCCGGAACAATAAAATTGCAAAACGAAGGAGGAGGAACTTCTGTTATACATCTTTCAACATCTGTTTTGTCCGTATCGCTATCGCTGTCTGTGTCAGCATCAGCATCAGCGTCAGTATCACTATCACTATCAGCATCGGTATCATTATCTGCATCAGCATCGGTATCGTTGTCTGCATCTGAATCAGTATCGCTATCTGTATCAGTATCTGTGTCAGCATCTGTGTCAGCGTCAGTATCGACATCAGTATCGTTGTCAGTATCCGAATCGGTATCACCGTCAGGTCCCGGAGTAACAATTTCATCCTCCCCTGAATCAGAACAAGCCAGACTCAATGAGTTACCCAAAAGAATCAAAAATACTAATCGGGCAACAATCCTTGTTTGATTTGCCCATACTTTTAAACAGTTAACATTCAACTGAAACCCAATAATGTGCCAAAGTTTTGTTCGGCAAGTTGTCATGTTTCTATCCTCCGCCGGTTCAGCGAAATACAGTTAAAAAGCCTTGTTTGCAGACGATCGCAAAAGTTTTTGTACCCAAATTTACTATCAGCCTTTAATCACTCGATCTCTGCAAACAGATTATCAATCCACCAACTTAATTTCAGATGTTCACTCAAACCTTTCATGTAAAATTAAAAAAATATAATATTATTTTAGTAATAGAAGAACAAAGGGCAACAGACTGAAAGTTAAAAATAGTATCCATCTCAAAACGCCCCTTTTTGAAGGGGCCCCCCTTTTTGAAGGGGCCAGGGGTGTCGGTTGACAAATGAGTATGTATGATTTTACGATGTTACGTAGTGAGGAGACCGAAGCCCCAGACTACAAAGAGTACTTCTGAGAGGGAAACCATATAGAAAATGAATAATAATTTTAACAGTTTCCGTTTAGGTACCGACCAGTTACTCAGTTTAGGTATCGAGCAGTTACTCAATTTAGGAAGAAAAAAATTTTTTAACAGACGGGTTGGACTTCTCTCTCATCCGGCCGGAGTAAATCGCTGTTATTTTCATTCTTTGGACCTATTGCGAGGAATAGGTACCAAGGTAGAGATTCTGTTCGGGCCTGAACATGGGTTTTCAGGAGAAGCTCAAGACATGGAAGCAATGGAAGGACCAGTCTCTCATCTCGACGGAATTCCCCTGCGCAGTTTGTACGGGAGTACAGAAAAAACCCTTTCTCCGTCACTTGAAGATTTAAAACATATTGATGTGCTGGCAGTAGATTTGCAGGATGTCGGAGCCAGGTACTATACCTTTGTTTGGACAGCGCTTTTAGCTTTGCGTGCTTGCCGCGACGCCGGCATTGAAATGATCGTTGCAGACAGACCTAATCCTCTAGGCGGTATTAACGTAGAAGGTACTCCGCAAAAAAAGGAGTATTTGTCTTTTGTGGGTTTAAAACCGGTAGCAGTCAGACACGGAATGACTATAGGAGAACTTCTTACTATGGCGGCAATTGAAGAAGGGCTGTCTGATCATCTAACAGTAGTAAAAATGAATTTTTGGAAGAGAGAAAAGACAATTTTTGATCTGGAATTCCC
This sequence comes from uncultured Myxococcales bacterium, assembly GCA_964458775.1. Taxonomy (GTDB): domain Bacteria; phylum Myxococcota_A; class Polyangia; order JAAYKL01; family JAAYKL01; genus CAYWLQ01. The sequence goes on from CAYWLQ010000023.1 coordinate 39,841, forward strand.
ATGGGTTATGCCATCTCCCAACATGCCGACTGCAGAAACAGCCTTTGTTTATCCGGGAATGTGTCTTATTGAAGGCACGGAGATGTCGGAAGGCAGAGGAACCACACGTCCGTTTGAGCTGGTTGGAAGCCCGAATATCGACAGCCGTCGATTGGCAAAAAGGCTTTCTTCCTATAATTTGCCGGGAGTTGTTTTTAGACCGACTGCTTTTAAACCTATGTTTCACAAACATAAAGATAAAGTCTGCGGCGGGGTTCAAGTTCATGTAACAAACTTTCATACCTTTTTACCTTATTTGACCGGAGTTGCCGCATTGGTTGCTCTGAAGGCTGAAGCAAGAGACGCATTTTCTTGGCGCAAAACCCCTTACGAGTTTGTTTCAGATATCCCGGCTGTTGATCTTCTTACCGGCTCATCAACTCTCCGAACGATGATAGATGAAGGAGCCGAGCTTAAAGATATTGCTGCAACTTGGCGTGAAGGAGAAAAGGAGTTCATGGAATATCGTAGGGAGTTTTTGCTCTACGATTAATAAAAGATTTGGAGCATTTATAATAATGCAGAATAACGAATAACCGCAGCATAGATAAGTGCGCAGATTGTTGTCATCAAACATGGCTTAATAAGTCCTGACAAATTGGCGGTAAAAGATGTCTTGAAATGCCTGTTGGTTACGACCAAAC
>CAYWLQ010000023.1:40533-43061 GCA_964458775.1 uncultured Myxococcales bacterium
TTTTCTGTCGCTCTCGCGGTATTTTCCGACGAAATAGCCGAAAACGTAAGCAACTATTGTAGTCGATATTAACTCTGACGGATGAGGATTTGCACCCAAAAGACCCATTATAACGGGAAAAGAGGCACCGACCATTCCAACCGCAAGTCCTGTTGTTAGTCCTGCAATAAACGGAATACACGCAATAACTAAACCGACAGGTATTCCCCAATTAAACAGTTCTTCTCTAACATGATCCATCATAAAGGTCCCGTCCGGCAATCTCGTTTGCACAAAATTACTGTAAACAACGATTGTAAAGACGAGAAAGGTCAAAGAAACGGTTTTCCGATCGAGAAATATCTGTTTCCAGGTCGTTTGGTTGAGCGGTCTAATCCTTTGAATGTATAATTGTGCGGATGTTATACCCAAAACCATTGGAAGATATTTTAGGTGAAAAAAAGACTCCAACAGATTTGGAATCTCAGGTGCAAACCTAAAAAATCCTGCGATCGTTGTTTTTGTTGTTCCGTATACAATTATCAACAAGAAGATCGGAGAAGTAATGAAAAAAAGCTTACGCCAAAGACCGTTTTTTGCCGAGCCGACAGAATTTTGTGCAGAATTGTCGGGGATTTTCTTTAAGAGAAATAAGTATCCCGACAGTACAGATATCAGGCTAAGAGGAAACATCATCAAAGCAAAGGCGGCGTCTGAAAACCCTGTCAGTTCTATTGTTAGAATTACTCCCGGATATAGCGGCCACCAATACTCCCATATATGACGAAACCAATAGTTAATACGGGCTTTCATTGTTGAAGAAAGCTGTTTCTCTCGGTCGCAGTCTTCTACAAGGGGAGCGCTGAAAACAGCACCTCCCGGCATCGGCAGCAAACCTATAATGGCCGGCAATACCGCAAAAGAAGTGCGAGTTGAGAGAACACCTTTAACCGTATCTGTAAGATCCCTCATAAACTGGGTTTGACTCATTTGAGAGCTCAGCCAAATAACCTGCATTACCACAACAAAAAGAAGAATATTGTTTGCTGACAAGGCACTTGAAACAAAAATTCTAAAAATATCAAAAGGTCCGTGTCCGCCCCATAAAGCAAGCACCAAGGTTCCGACAACAACAGACAATGTCAGTTTGTTAAACGCTTTATTTAAAACGAGAATAATCGTTAAAGAAGCTAAAACTCTAAACAAATGAGGAACTTCTGATAAAAACATAAAAAACCTCAACAAAGCATCCCCGACAAAGCCGCGCAGAAACTATTTCATTTTAAAGAGTTTGTATACACGGTTCTTATTTGCACATAGCTATCCGAGATGTCATAGCTGCTGCCATGTCAAAATCCAAGGAAAGCTGTACCGAACCTTAGACAGGAGGGACACATTTGAGAATACGCTATACATAATCCAAAGATAGAAATGTATCTATTTTCTTGGTCTTAATCCTGACCAAATTTATGATATTTTCTATCGACCGTAGCACAAAAATATTATACGTAGCATAATAGTTTATCTTAATGAAAAGCTAGTATTGGCGTTTAACTATGAAAAAAGAAGTCACGAAATTTATTTTAACAATATCATTATTGTTTTCTGTATCAAATATGGCATATGATTCGGTATTAGATCAATCCGAACCGGCTCTTGTTAAAATTCAAAATGATTTTGACAATCCCTAAATTACAGGCTTTGCACCCCCTTGGACTATTTGCGAATCGTCATACATGGGTGAGGAGCTTGGAAAGATTGAAATAGGTAAAACCGGCAATGAAATTGAAGTTACTCCGGGTTTAGATTTTGTTTTAGAGGAAACAGTTGAAGGACAAACCCGAACTATTTTCATAAATAAGCCCAATCATCAAGGCCCCTGTTCTCCTGAGGGAGTGCCGCCCATTGCTAAAGAACTATACAACCGAATTTTGGCGCTGTGGCCAAGCTATAACTTTAAACTCTATGATCTGCGTAGCGGCAATTTCGGTTAGAGAAGGAACCTCAAAACACAAAACAGCTCTCCAAATTCTACGCGCTTTGCCTACAGTGTGGCTTCCGCGAATGGCTGAGCTACCTGAGCGCACGGGAAGGGCAATGGAAATTAGAGGATTCAGTCGGCGCTGTCACGGAAGGAAAGGATCATCTGGGAATTCATAGGGAATCAGCAAGAGCCTTTTCCGAAGGACAGAATCGGCCTGCAAGAAAGCTGATGAGCGTTTTCTCGTATGGAGACCGCAAAAGTAGTATCATGGAGCACATGCGTTCCTCGTAAAGATGACGAGGAGCAACAAACGATCTTACTAGCCTTTTCTGGCCTTCTTACTCTCATATGGATCATTTTGATATTTAAGGAATTTCGGATTATGTTTTAGAACCATCTGGCCTTATCGACACGCTTTTGGATACCCATGTATACCCAAGTGGATTATCTAGATCATTGGCCTTATCGACACGCTTTTGGATACCCATGTATACCCAAGTGGATTATCTAGATCATTTTGATATTAAATAGATTTTGAGTTTTCTTCAAAAAACGAAAAAAACTT
>CAYWLQ010000024.1:0-15521 GCA_964458775.1 uncultured Myxococcales bacterium
CCGACACCGACACCGACACTGACACCGACACTGACACTGACACCGACACTGACACCGACACTGACACCGACACCGACACCGATACTGATACTGACACTGACGCTAACGATGATTCAGAATCTGACGGAGTTTTCCCTCCCGGGGTAGTTTCTCCTCGTATTATGATTGTAGGTGATTCAATCTCTGCCGGACCGGGTTGTTATAAGAAATATTTGCTTCAGAACCTGATAGATAACGGCTATACCAAATTTGAATTTGTAGGAGAATATACAGATGACTGCGGAGGAGGCGTTAATCACAGCGCGGTTAGCTGCACAGTATCTGCCGATTTCACAAACTTTTCTTTTACTGTTCCCAACTGTTTTGGAGATCGAAGCTTCTTAGGCATGGCAAATCTGGTTTCCAAACACAATCCTGATCTTATTATGATTCAATTGGGAGTAAACGATGTATGGGGAGGAAATGCGCAGATAGCGCCTATCTTAAACAACTACAAAATCCTTATTGACCAAGCAAGAAATCATAATCCCAATATTGTGGTAATGGTTGCTCAAATTCATAAAATCATAACTGACAACTGCACAAATAATGCAAGCACCGCTAATGCAGAATCGCTGGTAAACGCAGTACCGTCTTGGGTTGCAGAGGTAACAACAAACGACTCTCCTGTTTTCGCAGCCGACCTATGGACAAACTCCGATCCTCACGAATCATCGGATTGTGTGCATCCCGATGATGCCGGTGCCCAGCGAATGGGCATCAATTGGTACAATGCTTTAAAAACTATTCTTCCTCTTTAGGTTTACGGGACATAATCGTTAGTATTGTGAATAAATAAACGGCGAAACCTGCGCAGTCGAATATCTTTTTGCAATGTATATTGCCGCTACAAACAGCAGTGCCTGAACAGGTGCGGGTAGACGGTGAAAGTATTCAATCAGTTTGTTAAAAATATTTTCCGGAATACAATGCATAATGGCAGCTATAAATAGAACTATTGCAGCTTGAGTAGATATGTTGGCAACGCCTAAATCAGCGGCAGCCAAGCCGACAAAGATATCTGAGGCTGTTAGAAAGGTAGGAGCGCGGAAAAATACCCAAGCGGCTGATACCAAATTAAAAGTTAAAAATACGCCTGCTACAGATTTAAAGGTTTTTGGAAAAAAATCTCCAAATCCAGTTTTTGAAACTGCACGATTAATTACCAGTATAAGCCCGTGAAAAGCACCCCAAATGAGATAGTTAGCTGAAGCGCCGTGCCATAAGCCTCCCAAAATCATAGTTATTAATAGATTAAAATAGACAAATATTGCGGGACGTTTTGACCCTCCTAGGGGAATGTAAAGATAATCCCTAAGCCAAAGCGAAAGAGTAATATGCCATCTATGCCAGAAATCTCTTAGGCTTGCTGCAAGATACGGTGCACGAAAATTTTCGGGAATTTTAATTCCCAAAAGAGAAGCCGAGCCTATCGCGATATCCGTATAGGCTGAAAAATCGGCATATATTTGAAAGGAATAAGAGTATACGGCAAAAAGAATTTCAACGGAAGAATACATGTTGGGGTTGGAAAAAACCGGATCAACTGCATGAACTCGTAGAAAGTCAGCAATAAGTAACTTTTTGACCAAACCTATTCCGATACGAGCAACCGCTCTACTGCCTTCCTCTGCACTTATTTTGGGAGGAGCAGCAAGTTTGGGCATTAAATCTGAGGCCCTAATAATCGGCCCCATCAATAATTGAGGGAAAAAAGCTAAATATAAAAGATAGTCACGGTATCGTAAGGCAAGATTTGTTTTCTTGCGATAAACATCAGTTACATATGAAATCGTCTGAAAGGTATAAAAAGAAATTCCCATCGGACAGACAAGATTCAATTGCCATGCATCAAAATTAAGAATTTCAGCTATATGCACAGAAAAGAAATTGAAATACTTAAAGAAACCCAAAATTGACAAATTAATTCCGACACTAAAAGCTAACAGAGAACGAGCGGTTGAGGGATTGGCAGTTAACGCTATTTTGGAGGCGATCTTAAAATCAAGAAAGGATGTAAAGATTAACAATCCCAAGCAAGTAATTATTATTTCAATAGCTTTTACTGTTATTAAAGAACCGGAAAAAATAAGACTTCGAATATTGGCATAACAAAAAAATGCAATACTGATGGTTGTAAGAACAAATGCTCCTGCTGCTTTGTAATTTCGAAGCGTCCAAACAGCAACAAAGGCAATGCCAAAAAAATAGGCGTATTCTATAGTTCCGAACATATTTCTACCCAATTATATGAATTAGAGAATCCGCTGAAGATCCTCGCTTTACAGAAGAATTTGAGATGATATGGATTTAAATACACTAGGTTAGAAGGTTTTAATATTGTTGTGCTGTCAAAAAAAAATTTTGAAACTTTCATTATTGCTGAATATCATATTAGTTATCGAACTTGCAGGTTTTTGATTGCTATAAAATCTATGTAAATAGTTCAACTCAGCATCATTTTTTTGTTATGCTTGCTTGATTGTTGAGTTGAACCGAAACAACCTTTATCATAGACAGACTATTGAAGTCCTGAAAAGGTTCTGTATAAGGTAGGCAAAGGAGAATACGATGGGAATAACAGATTTTTTAAAGCGCGGCGTAAAGGAAATGATGATTGCAAGGCCGGATCAGGCCAAGGACTTTGCAATCTTTAAACATCCTGACCAAACAGTACCGACATATGCTCAGCTGACCGTAGATTCGGATGAGGTAGCAATCTTTTTTAAAGATGGAAAAGTGGTCGGAAAGCTGGAACCGGGACGTCATACTCTTAAAACCGAGAACATCCCGTTTTTGTCCAATCTTGTAGACTCCTTTACCGGCGGTAATGTTTTTATTGCTGAAGTGTTTTTTGTTTCTACAAGACAGTTTCCCGGCCTTAAATTCGGAGGCAAAATAGGATCTGTTGAAGACCCTAAGTCAGGTGTTCCCGTAGAAACCATGGTGCACGGAGATTTTTCTCTTCGCATTTCAAATCCGGAGGCTCTCATTTTGGGCCTTGTAGGTATGAGACAAGCTGACAATGAGTCTTTTTTTAGTTGGTTTAAACAACAAGTGCTAAAAGTAATACGAGATAACGTAGCCGAACTGATAGTAAAACAGAAATGGCCTCTTCTTGACGTTGTGTCCGGTGCTTATACCGAAGAAATAGAAGAAACGGTTATCGCCGGTGTAAAAAAATATGTAGAACATTACGGTGTTCAAATAATGCAGCTCGGTAACTTTGTACTTTCCATCAAAGATGAGGACGAGAAAAATCTCAAGAAACTCTACACGGACGCTGCGTATGTCAGAATGGCAGGCGGCATGCAGGGTTTCCAACAGTTTGCTGCCGGAAAAGCAATGATGGGAGCAGGAGAAGGCATGGCCAAGGGAGATGCCGGTGGAGGAGGAGGAGGAGGAGGAAACGCAATGCTGGGAGGTGCAGGAATCGGTGTAGGATTTGGTATGGCTCAAATGTTTCAACAGGCTGGAGCTCAGCAGGCAGCTGCCCCCCAAGTAGGAGGCGGTGAACTAAAAGGAAATCAAGGCCAGGCTGCTCCTCAAGCCGGACCGTCGACTGTGACTTGTCCGTCATGTCAAAAAAATGTGGCTTCCGGTAAATTTTGCGCTGAATGCGGTACTGCTTTGCCGGCTGCAGGACCGAAATTTTGCGCCGGATGCGGTGCAAAGCTTGCTGAAGCTGCCAAATTTTGTCCGGAATGCGGTTCTAAGGTCTGAGTAGGGGCTCCATACACAAAAAATGACTATTGATTCTGATTTGTCCGCAGATCGCTCTTACCTGAAAAAGGAAGTGTTCTTGGTTTTTCTTATTCAGCTCGTTTTAGTTGCAACACTGGTTTATTCGGACAAGTATTTAAGCCTGGGAGGAAATCTCCATGTGTTGGTGGGGCTGATTTTTATTTTGTTACCTATTGTCGTATTAGACAAAACCGGTCGCCCATACGAGAGATACGGTTTTACGATAGGCAGCCTCCATATCGATTTTTTGTGGGTAATAGCAGCGGTTGTTCTTTTGTTTCCTCCGATAGCTTTTTTTGCTCCATGGGTTTGGGGTATAGGTAATGCCGATTATGTTTTTGTTTTTCCGGAAGGATACCCATCGAATATTGTTGTACATTTACTTGTTGTAGCTCTTCCGGAAGAAGTATTTTATCGAGGATATCTTTTGGGTAGACTTAACGATATCTTTCAGAGTCGCAAAAAAATATTGGGTTGTGAGGTCGGATGGGGTCTGCTAATTCAAGCTGTTCTATTTGCCGCAGGGCATTTTCTTATTGATTTCAACCCAGGACGCTTGGCCGTATTTTTTCCGGCTTTGGCCTTCGGATGGTTAAAAACCAAAAGAGGAACCTTGGGAGCACCTATTCTTTTTCATGCGGCTTCAAATATCTTTATGGATTTTTTTAGGGCAGGTCTTGGATTGTAAAAATAATTTTTAAGGAGAAAAAAATATGCCGTACGGATTGCCTCCGCGAGTTTCACAGATGATAGACATAGCCTTAGACGAAGATTTGGGCAACGGGGATATTACCACCAGTCTGACAGTCCCCAAAGACAAGGTTTCCACAGGACGAGTCATAGCAAAGCAAAAACTTATCATGTCCGGAGGTGACGTATTTGCTTTTGTCATGAACAAAGTTGACCCAAACATAGAGGTTGAACAAAAGATTTTAAATGGAGAGTCAGCCGAACCCGGTGACTTATTAATAACTGCTGTGGGATGCACACGGTCTCTGTTAACCGCCGAACGAGTTGCTCTTAATTTTTTGCAGCGTCTTTGCGGAGTTGCTGTTTTAACGAAATCCTACGTAGAAAAACTTCCGGCAAGCAGCAAAACCTCTATAACCGACACAAGAAAAACTTCTCCCGGACTGAGATTTCTTGAAAGACGAGCAGTTATTCATGGCGGAGGAAAAAACCATCGTGCCGACTTGGGAGGAGGAGTGCTCATAAAAGAAAACCACATAGCCGCAGCCGGTTCCATAAAGGCTGCTGTAAGCGCATGTTTAAAGGGTGCGCCTCATCCTTTGCGAGTAGAAATTGAAGTAAGAAACCTGACTGAGTTGGAAGAAGCACTAAATGCCGGCGCAACCGCAATATTGCTGGACAACATGTCGCCTCAAGAAATGAAAGCAGCAGTAGAGCGCGTAGGAAAAAGCGGTGTTGTGCTGGAAGCCTCCGGCAACATGACACCGGATAAAGTCGCAGAAACCGCAGCCTGCGGAGTTGATATCATATCAGTAGGCGCGCTGACTCACTCATATCCTTCGGCAGATATTTCCTTTTTAATTGACGATCTATAAATTCTTGCCGGTAGTTTTTTAGAAGATGCAGCAGTTTCATGCAGGTAATTGCTATTGTTAATCTTGAGAGTCCTTTGAAGTAGATTCCGGTGTCATGTCTACTACAACAGTTACTGTCTCATTTGGTTTAACAGTAAATATCCTTGTTTTGGTAACGCCAAGCTCAGAATTCTTTAACACAACTTTGTGTTTTCCCGCGCGAAGCTTGAGATTTAGAAGGGGGGTGGTTGTGTAATCATCTCCGTTAATTTCAATGTCAGCCCAGGGCGAGGCGTTTATATTAACTAACCCGAAGGCTTTTGTTCTTTTTGATGCAGCGTCTGAGTCATCAGATATTTCTCTGTTCTTTTGCGTTTCATCATTTGTATGAGATTGGTGAGATATAGCAAGATGTTTAGTATGTTCGGTTGCCTTTTCACTGTCCGGTTCAATATTTGTTTCAGTTCTGTCTGCGAACAAGTCATTTTTCGAAGTGTCGGATACAACATCCGCTTTTGGAGTTGATAAAGTATCCCTTTGTATATCAGGCAAAACCGGCAAAGTTGAAGTTGTTGAGATGTTTGAACGTTGTGCGGACAGACCTAAATTATATAAGAACACTCCTCCAATGAAAAATACTACAATTACAATACCGGCAATAACAAAGGAGGTTTTCTTTTTAGCAACAGTTGACGGTGAGCGAGAAGGTATCAAGCCTGAGTGCGTTCGGCTTGATGATGCAAAAGAAGCCATGCGAGCACGAACATGAAATGTCTCATCATCATTATTTGAGGTTTCTATGGTTTGCTGAATACGAACTACCAGCTCTGCAAGAGATTCCGGACTAAATTTTGGAAAATACTTATGAAGACATTGAGATAAGTCGGCACGCATGTCTTCTGCATTTTGATATCTGTTTTCTTTGTCAAAACAAAGCGAACGATCAATTACATTACAAATATCCTCAGGAATCCATGGAGCAGCAGTTTTCAATGACAAATAACTCGTGCCTCCGACGAGTTCTTTAAGTACTGAAACTCCGGCACCCGAAGGTACAGGATGATGGCCGGCAATCAGCTCGTATAAAACCACTCCTAAGGAAAAAAGATCACTTCGTCTATCCACCGACAGCCCGGCAGCTTGTTCAGGAGAAAGATATCTTAGTTTGCCTTTTATCTCGTCATTGGTTGCAACATTGGTACTGATATCTTCCATAGAACGAGTGGCCAAGCCAAAATCACACAGCTTAACCTCTCCGCTGCGACTCAAGAGAATGTTTTGCGGTGATACGTCTCGATGAACAATATTGAGACTGGTACCTTTTGCGTCCTTTGCTTGATGTGCGTGAAATAGTCCTGCCGCTGTTCCTATGCCGATAAAAAGAGCCGATTCAAGAGGAATAGTCAAACCCGCAGAGCGACAAACATCCATCAGTGTAGCTGCATCTACGCCGTCTATAAACTCCATGGCAAGATACAACAAATCATCTGCTTTGCCGAAATCAAAAATAGGAACAATATTGCCGTGGGTAAGACTGGACAATATTTTTGCTTCTTCGGTAAACATTGAGACAAACCGCTTGTCATCGATGTATGCCTGATGAATTGTTTTTATAACCAGAGGTTTGACAAAGCCTCCGGGGCCCACAGTCTCTGCCAGATAAATCTCCGCCATGCCTCCGCCGGCAAATTTTTGTTTTAAAATATAAGATCCAAACTGTTTTGGAAAAGCTTTGGTGTCAATACTCATCTTTAAAAAGGCTACAGAGTTTAGGTAAGAAAAGTCAAGAAGACGGGGGATATACGTGTTGTTATTTCAGTCTGTCTATTATGGCTTCTATGGTTTGATCGGCCAATCCGGGATAGGAATGGTTTGCATCTCTGGCAATAGTAAGAGCACAGCGAAGATTAAATAAATCAAAATAGATATTATCCAAAACAAAACCGCTTTCATCTCCTAAAGATACGGTTTTCACTTTTCCCATGCTGAATATGTCTTCAACATTATTGCCGATTTGTGCCAGTAAGCTTGAAACTGCAGCAAGCTTGTCTGCCGGAAGTTTGTTTTTGCCCGCTGTCTCGACAACCATTCCATAATCATCGGCCAATAAGGCCATCTGAATACCTTCAAGAGCAGAGACGCTTAACAAAATGTCTTTTAAAGAAGCATCATCTTTTGCCAATTGCAGATTTAGACGCTGAGGCTCGGCCATTGAACTTTTTAGCTCATGAACTTCAGCTCGTGCTTGTTCCGCTTCCGTTTGCGCCATGGCAATTTCTGCAAGCAAATCAGCTATTCTCGATTTTCTTAAGGATAAATCGTGCTGCAATTGTTCGTGCATTTTTCGAAGAGATTCTATTTCCTTTATTTGTTGTTCCTTTTCAGCGGCTTCTTCAGGATTAATCTTTTCGATTTTCGGTTTCAGCTCACTTATTGTGTTTTTAAGCTCTATAATAGATTGCTTAGCAGTATGAAGGTCGTTTTCGAGACGAATACGCTCTTTGCGTTCTGTCTCAAGGGCTTGTTCAGCCTCTGCAACCTTCTTTTTATGCGCAGACTCAGCTGCTTTACTTTTTTCCTCAAAACTTTTGTCTTTTGACGAACTCTGAATAACTGTGGGTTTCTTGTTAAAGTATCCCGCCAGCAATCCGAAGACAAACAGAACAGAAGACAGCCCTGCAGTCAAAGACATAACTTTCAGTATAAAGGAAGGGTCATTAGGTTCGATACCTTCCAATATGTAAGCCATTACAAAGAACAATCCGACAACAACCAAAAGGCCTACTATTAGAAGCAGTGCCGTTTGAATTCCTTTTGTTTTTTTTATCTCAGTCATGGATGCCTACAACCTTATACTGATAAACATTCTTGATCGACGTTCTTTAATCCAAATATTTGCCTGACGTTTCATTTCTTCCTCTTGCAAATCTGCAATTATTTTATTTTTTACATCTGCAAAAGGAACAACGTCCAGGGAATCACGATTATTTAGTCTGACCAAATGAAATCCGGAGTTGGTCCTTATCGGTCCTGCAATTTCTCCGACTTCCATATCCACAAAAGTTCTTTCAAGAATTCCGGGAATTTCGCCGGGCTTACGCATGCCGAGACTTCCGCCGTATTGAGAGGTAACTTTGTCTTCTGAGTACTGATTCGCAGCTTCGGCAAAGTCCATGCCTTCTAAAATTTTTTGTTTTATAGCTTCCGCTGATTTGCGAGCATCTGCGGTATCTGATGCGGAAGCGTTTGGGAGTACCTTGATGAGAATGTGAGCACCCTCATAAGATCCGGACGAACGTATTCCACGTACCTGATCATTGTAGTGTTGTCGCGCCTCAGCTTCGGATATTTTTATTCTACTTCTAACCCTTAAATTTAAAACTTTATACCTAAGAAGCTGTTTACGAAGCTGGTTTCTGTAACTGTAGTAGTCCATGCCTTGAGCTGTAACAGCCTTTTTCAGCGTGGGAACATCTATGCCGTTTTCTCTTGCCATGTTGGCGACAGTCTGATCCAGCTCTTCCTGGGTAACAGCAAGATCCATCTCCTTTGCTTCAGATTCATAAACAGCATCATCTATCATGGAATCGAGAGTGGTTTTTATTAATGTGTTAATTTTGCCTTCTGAAAAAGCAGAAGCGCCGCCTTCCTCTGATTCGCGATTAAGCTGTTCGATTGCACTTTTAGCTTCTGTCATAACTTCACTGAGAAGAATGATTTTGTCACCTACAACAGCTGCAATTTTATCCAGTAAAATTCCCTCAGGTTTAGAGCCGATCGATGCTGTGCTGTAAAACAAACCTACAGAAAAAATAGAAAGCAAAATCTGAAATTTGTATTTCAATTGGTTTGCTCCGTTTGGGGACCATGAGACGGTACTCCGCTTGTATTTTTGGGATGAGTTGTGCCCTTTTCTCTGCTTGGAATATTTCTGTCGCCCGGCTGCGGCATGGCCATAGGATCTTGAGGAATCTTAAAATTGGCGAGATTGTCCTCGAAAATCTCAATTTCAGCTTTATCTCGCAATTCCTTTACAAACTTATCCATAGCTTCTTTGCGTTTTTCCCGCAAAAGTCGACTTTCAATCATTCTTTTTACACTGTCAAAGGTCCGCTCCAGCTTTGCTCGTTTGTTTGTTAGCTTGACTATATGCCATCCGGCCGGAGACTCGACAGTTTCTGAATACAAATCACCGACTTTTTCTATTTTCCAAGCGGCTGCGGCTATAGCCGGGTCAACTTTCGGCTCTTGAGCAGTTCTTTCTCCTTCTTCTGAGAAATATCCTAAATCCCCGCCGACGTTTTTACTTGTTTCGTCAATTGAGTGTTTTAAAGCCATCTCTCTAAAGTAACGAGCATCTCCTTCTCGGGACTTGAGGTCTGCTAACAATTTGTCTGCTTCGGTTTTGGTTTTCAATACAATATGGCCGGCTCTTACCTGTGCAGGTCTCAAATATTTATCTTTTTCTTTTTCATATTCTTGTTTGAGGATTTCTTCATCAATTGATGATGGAATGAGATCTTTCTCCAAATCATTTTTTATCATCAATCGAACCATTACTTGATCGACTGTACGTTCAACTTCAGGATCATTTTCTCCTAAACCGAGACGTTTTGCCTCTTGTGACAACAATTCTACACGAATTAAGTTGTCCAGAAATTCTCTGCGTTTTTCCGGTTCAGCCCATCTTCGTCGTATATAGGGAGACAATTTATTAATTTGTTCGGTAATATCTCCGACAGTAATTGTCTGCTCTCCGACTTTCGCAACTACCAAAGCTGCCTGCTCCGGAGTCAAACCGCCGGAAACAGTAACTTTTTCTGTTGTCGGCTCGGTTTTTACGGATTTAGCATCTTGGTCTCCGCATTTACATCCGTTTAACACCGGAAGTAGTACGATTAAAGTAAAACAAGTGAAATTGTTTAGAGTTTTTCTTTTTCGATTCATAAATGAGCTCCTTATTGAATTAGATTTCGTTTATGATATCGCAAGGTTGTTACCATATGCCTCCAATCGATGCAAGAAGTGAATCGCTCCTGTTACTCCTCCATCCTCTTCCGGCTTAAATCTAACACGCAAAGTTAGGTCTGAGTTAAGTCGAACTCGTCCGGCATCTTCCCTAACGATAGCGATTACCGCATCAGGATTTACGTTGGTATCGGATGCAAGATGAATGATGAGTTCTTTTGTTTTTACTTCCACTCCTCGAATTCTCAATCTTCTGGATATTGCTTTAACTTCCATACCCTGTATCAGATCAAGCGTTTCGGCAGGCAAAGGACCGAAGCGATCACGTAAATCTGCTGCTGTATTTTCTACCTCCTCTTCGCTATACGATGAGGCGAGTCGCTTGTAGAATTCCAATCGCCTTTCAACATCCGGTATATATTCTTCCGGAAGATATCCCGGTTTTTCCAAGGTAAGCTCAGGTTCAATATCAAATTTGATCGGTTCTCCGCGTAAATCAGCCGCCGCCTGTTCGAGTAGATCACAGAACATTTCCAAACCTACAGCAGCCACATTACCTGACTGTTCAGCCCCTATTAGATTGCCTGCACCGCGAATTTCCATATCCATGGTTGCAACAGAAAATCCCGAACCGAGCTCTGTGTATCTGGCAAGTGTTTCTACTCTTTCACGTGCTTCCTCACTTAGAGAAGATGCCGGAGGAATTATCAAATAGGCATAAGCCTGAACGCCTGAACGACCGACTCGACCTCTTAGCTGATACAGTTGCGCCATGCCGAACATATCAGCACGATTAATAATTATTGTATTTGCATTCGGTATATCCAATCCCGATTCGATAATGGACGTACAAACCAAGATTTGATACTTGCCTGCTACGAAGTCGAGCATAATTTGTTCCAATTCAGCTTCTTTTAGTTGTCCGTGACCGACACCTACTGTTGCTTGAGGAGCAAGACCTTGAACCTTTTCAGCAATAGAATAGATATCTCTAACTCGATTATGTACAAAAAATACCTGACCTCCGCGAGACAGCTCATGTTCTATTGCACGTTTCATAATATTGGAATCATCCAAACAAATCATTGTCTTGATAGGTCTACGTTCGGCCGGTGCTGTTGCTATTAAGGAAAGATCCCTTATTCCGCCGAAGGCCATTTGAAGAGTTCTCGGTATTGGGGTAGCAGTAAGAGTTAGAGTGTCAACAGCTGCTCTTAGCGATCTAATACGCTCCTTGTGAACTACACCGAATCTGTGTTCCTCATCTATTATGAGCAATTTTAAATTATGAAAATGAACATCTTTAGACAAGAGTCTGTGAGTACCGATGACAATATCAACTTTCCCTTCCTTAACTGCCCGCACTGTATCTTGGTTTTGCGAAGTAGTTCTAAATCGACTTAGCATTTCGATTCTAAACGGATATGGAGCAAATCGTTTTGAAAAGGTTTGATAGTGTTGCTGCGCAAGTACAGTGGTGGGTGCCAGCACAGCAACTTGTCCTGCTGCCATAGCCGAAAGAAAAGCCGCCCTCATAGCGACTTCGGTTTTACCAAAACCGACATCGCCGCAAACCAATCGGTCCATTGGTCGCGAAGAGTTTAGGTCAGAAACAGTTTCATCTATAGCCTTTGCTTGATCATCAGTCTCTTCAAAAGGGAAAGAAGCTTCAAACTCTCTATAAAGATCATCCGTAATTGCATTACCTATAGGATTTTTAGAAGCGGTTGCCCGCTGAGCATAAAGTGTAATCAGTTGACCTGCTATTTCTTTTGCTGCCTTTTTGGCTTTGGTTAAACTTTGCTGAAAGGTCTGACCGCCCAATCGATCGAGTGTTTGTGTTTGACAATCTCCGCCTCGATATTTTTGAACCTGATTGAGGCGATATACTGGAAGATAGAGCTTATCTCCGTCGCGATAGGTTATAAGAAGAAAATCCATTTCGGAATTTCTTATCTGTTTTCGCACTAACCCTTCGTATTTTCCAATACCGTGCTCCAGATGAACCACCAGATCTCCGGGATTGAGAGTTCTCAAGTTTTCGAGCGGTGCTTTTGATGATTTGCCCTTGCTTTTAATACTGCGTATTCTTCGTCCGAAAATTTCTTCTTCGGCAATCCACATAAGTGCGTCCGCCGGCAAGATGCATCCTCGAGCAAGTTCTCCTTCGGTAATTCGAATTCCAGGACGGCGTTTGGTCCACAAATCATCATTGTCATCAATAGTAATACCTCTAGCTTTCAGCATTGAGGCAAGCCGCTCTGTTTGACCTATTGTATGCGCAACCAAAACTACCGTATATCCATCTTCTACCGCTTTTTTTAGATATTTTGCCAACAGAGAAATTGTCTCAGCTGATTTGCCCGCAGGATCAGTAGAACGAAGGCGTTCGCTTAAACGTTCGACAATCTCACCTCTTACATCAGGAATAGAAGCGTTATTATTTGATTCGGCTTGTATATCGATTTCGTTTTCGGCATTTTCAACTACAGATAGGCCGTGAATTTTCACACATTGCCCTGTTGATATTTTATTCTCTAATTCATTATATTCTATAATATACTTATCAGCGCCAAATGCCGGAATCAGATCTTCTTTCAAACGCTCATATTCATGTTGATATCTTAATGACAAAGAGGTGAGAGTCCTTCTTATTCCTCCTGGATTTTCCAAAACATATGCCGAATCACAAGGGAAATAGTCAAATAGGGTTTCCAGATTATCATAATATGCCGGC
Source organism: uncultured Myxococcales bacterium (assembly GCA_964458775.1). Lineage (GTDB taxonomy): Bacteria > Myxococcota_A > Polyangia > JAAYKL01 > JAAYKL01 > CAYWLQ01. Next base: position 13,033 of record CAYWLQ010000024.1, read on the forward strand.
AAATAGCGATCCTGCGAGAATAACAATTTACCGCCAAGAATATCATCAATTAATTGAGATGTTTTTGTAGAAGGTTGATTGACCGAATCGCACAAATTTCTCAAACGTTCAACGATCACTGCTCGATTTTCAACCTCTTGAGGGATTAGGTTTAGTTGGATTGGATATAAATTAACTGATTCTAATTCCAAACCGCCCAATTGAGTGTCAGAATCAAATTCACGAATTCTTTCCACTTCAGAACCAAAAAAATCTATGCGAACAGGTTGTGCTAGATCAGGGGGAAAGATATCAAGCAAACTGCCTCTTGCAGCAAAGGTTCCGGGTTCTTCGACCAAAGGTGTTCTATAGTATCTGCACCTTTCAAGTTGTCTAAATAACAAGTCTCTGTCAATTCTGTTTCCAAAAGATATTTCAAAAGAGTCTCTTAGAAATGCCTCTTTGGGCATCATTCGTCTGGCAATTGTATCAGCAGAAACCACGATAAACCGCACAGACTTAGACATTGCAGATTTATAAGCTGCTTCAGCTCGAAGCAGTGCAAATCTTCGTTCGGGAATCATCTCATCATATGGAGTAAGATCATATGCTGGAAATAAAAGTACGGCATTTTCAGGAGAGCTGCCTCCGAAATGATAAACCAGATCTCGGTGCAAAGTTCGAGCTGATGCTGTATCAACAGTTATGATTATTACCGTTTTACCTATTCGGCGGCCGTACTTTATTAAAAACGGCGCCAAGCATCCGCCTCTCAAACCGGTAAAATCTGCGGTATTTTGCTCTGAAGCAGCTACGGCGGCGCGGTCAAGGGATATACCTACAGCTGTTTGTGGAATTGTCAAAAAATGTTGTTCTGTCATCAGTCAAAAAAGAATGAGTAATTATTAAAATGGATTTTCTTCAACTCCCGAACCTGAGGGTTGTGAAGGTTTGGATTCCATTTCAGGCTTAGGCTCAGGTTTAGGCTCAGGTTTGGGCTCAGGGCTTGGTTCTTGTTCAGATACTTTTTTTTCACCGAGTTCTTCGCTGTTTTTACTCTTTTCTTCTTCAGTGTTTTCACGTACAGGATTTCCGTTTTCACGGTCAGAGGCTCTTTCGGGTTTTGGATACATGTATTCATCCAAAACAACCGTTCTGGATATTTTTTCCAACTCTAAAGACAATGAAGCAACGAAAGCATCATCAGTTTCAACCCATTCTGATTCAGAAACAGAATGAGTAAGAGGTTTAAATCCGCCCTTGCTAATTTCTAAGGACAAATCCTTTAAAAAAGAGTTATCGACAACTTTTAGAGGTGTTTTTCCCAAATCTTTGCTGTCCATTTTTACCAGAGCCCCGGAAGGTTGTGTAACCACTTCTAATCTTTTTGGAAGGGGTCTTAAGGCAACTGATATTTTTAATTTACTGCTGTCCAATGTTACATTTTGAACATGAGTTGCAAAACCGAACATTTGGATCTTTACTTCGAGATTTTCACCGGTCTGTTTGGTTTCCAAGGTCATAGGAGAGAGTTCCTTTTGTTTTTCTCCATTGACAAATATCACAGCAGATTCAGGAACGGTTTCAATGAAAACAGAACACGAGGAAACTTCTTCAGCTTTTACCTGATCCTCTGTTTTTGTTTCAGAAATAGTGAGGTTACTGGGCGGCAAGGAAGGAATAGTTGTGTCTACTTTGGGAGCAGTTCTCAACAGAAGCCATGCTGTTGCACCTACCGCAACCAACAAAACCAGAATAAGCACAATAGCAACTGTTGTATCGCCCTTCCTTTTTCTTGGAACGGAGACCGGTTGTTCAGAAACATCGATTTTTTTTTGTAGAGAAAAATCAGGTCTGTTTTCTTTGGGTATCTCAGGTGACAATTCATTTAAGACAGGCGTCTGCTTTGTTTCTGAAGCGACGATTTCGGTCGCTGTTTGAGTTTCACCTAAAGCATTGTCAAGAGCAGAGGCAACATCTGCAAGGAAATCTTCTTTATCACCTTCGAGAAACGAACTTTCTCCTTTATCTTCAGCTCCTTGAGATAAGTTGAGCAATTCATTTTCATTTGCCGATTTACTTTTTGTAAGAGGAGCTTCAGTCGGAATTTCACTCGGAGCTTTTGATTTAACTAAAGGTACCGGCGGCTTGTCAGACAAGGAAGTTGCGGTCGGTATACTTGCAACGGATTTACCTGAAAAAACAGGCGGAGAGCTTCCAACAACTGACGAAGATGATGTAACAAGAGAAACTGCCGGTCTGCTGGGTACGGGAAGTTTAATAGGGCCAGATTCTGTATTTTTTACTGATGCTTCAATCGGCACTGCCTTGGGCACATTAGAAATTGCAGGTTTTGCTGATACTGTTTCCACCAAGGAAGGTCGCGGGACACCGAACAGTGTTTGTTTGGAGTTGTGATCTTCCTGAGAAACCTTCGGTCCGACTGAAATTTTCGGTTTCGGCAAAGGATCCTCAAAATTATGAGAGGTATCCGCAATCTGTCGGTTATC
>CAYWLQ010000024.1:15531-42569 GCA_964458775.1 uncultured Myxococcales bacterium
GGACTGATTCAAGAATTGAAACGCTTTGGCTTTCTATCTTGATAAACTTTATTCCCATCCCGTCAGGTATACCTTCTTTCCCATCAGTTCGACACCACACCACACGGCCTACACCTTCAATACCTGAGTCATCTGCAATTTTAACATTAAATTTGATCAGTGTTCCCGGAGGCATAGGGGATTTCATTTTTATAAATATTCCCCCGCGACTGATATCATTTGCGTGTTTCTCCACAAATTCCGCGATTGTTGCAGTTTTAAAGCGTATTTTTAATGTTGTAGGTTTTCGGGGGTCCCGTCGTTCCTCATTACTCATTGTATCCTCCATCGACCCGATTACCATTTTGCACTAGTTGAGATTTTTTGGAAATAATTTGAGAAATCATATCATCTTCTTAATAGCTAAATAGAATGATAACGCGACCGACGGACGAAAATTTATCCGATCATTGTTTGGTCATTGTTAATTTATAGGATATCTTTGTAGACTTATCATCATTAATGGTGCTTTGACCGCTTCCTGAGTATTTTCCGGGACCGGCGACAGTCATTCTTGCTTTAATTTTTAAAGCATTACCTGCCATTTCATAATTGGCGTTTACGAAAAATCCGGCATCAGTCTGATTCTGAATAGTACCTTTAATTGAACCGGAGCTGTCAGAAGTGGAGCTGAGTCTTAGACCTCCGTCTCCTGTCGGAGTAATTTTACATCCAAACGGCGGTGCTTTGAAAGGTCCAAGCTGCAATTGCTTGGAATCAATAGCGCACATATAGTTTCCGATAAGTTCTTCTCCGGAGGTTTCTTTACCGGGAAGCGGTTTGTCAATGTTGGTACTTGTACCGGTACTCTTTTTTGGGGTCGACGGTGTCGGTGTAGGTTCAGGAACAAGAGCCGGAGCTGCTGCGGGAGCCGTGTCAGTAGCCGGTTCAACAGGCGCAGCAGGCGCAACAGGCGCAACAGGCGCAACAGGCGGTTGCACAGGAATTTGGGGCGCAACCTGAACCGGTTGCACTGGCGGTTGCTCGCTATTGCAAGCTGTAGCTAAAAACCAAATGCAAGAAAGTCCCGCTAAAAGTATACTTGATAATTTTGTTTTCACTTTATCTCTCCTTTTTTCAATATCACTCGCTGATTTTTCTATTATATAATATAATGTCTGTTGAGTAACGTTAATTTGTATGTTTTTGTATCTGATATGAGTATAAAAATAGATTTTTTTGTTTTTTTAAATAGCAATGGAAAAAAATAGCGTTACTTAAGGCATTATAAAAGCGGAAATGCTGAGGAGCATCGTCATGAAAAAAGTTTATATTGTGCAAAATATAGCGTTTGTGTTTAATGTGTCATGCTTGCTATTTGTATCATGTGTTAAAATAGACACTTCAAACTATAGAGATTCAGAGCAACAAGGAAGTGTTGATGCCGACGCAGATAGCGATACAGACACTGATAGTGATAGCGATGCTGACAGCGATACGGATACTGATTCGGATTCGGACACTGATACAGATACTGATACAGATACTGATACTGATTCATGTTTAGAGAACGCTATACAATGTAACCTAGACAATATTGAAAAATGTATTTCCTCCAGCTGGAAAAAATGGACAGATTGTGCTGCTCAAGGAAAAAAATGTGTTTTGATAGAGGGTGTAGCGACTTGTAGCGCAGCAGGGGATGCGGACACCGATGCTGATGCGGACACCGACGCTGATGCAGACACTGATGCAGATGCGGACACCGATGCTGATGCAGATGCCGATGCTGACACTGATACCGATGCTGACGCTGACGTTGATACCGATACTGATGCCGATGCTGATAGTGATAGTGATACAGATACTGATACTGATGCTGATAGTGATACAGATACTGATACTGATACTGATACTGATGCTGACTCTGATACTGATACAGATACTGATACTGATACTGATACAGATACAGATACAACTCCGGTATGTGACACTTCTGACAAACCGAAAAAATTGATTCCGGCAGAGAACGGTTGGTTAGAGAAGTGCACCAATTTTTACAAGCTACAGGGTGCTTTTTATACATTTTCGGACGCAGAAAACGGAGGAGATTCGGTTATTGAAATGGAAGATATTGTGGCAGGAAGCGGAAAGATATGCGTCTCCGGAACAGTATCACAAGTATTGGAGGGAGAATATGCCAAGTATTATGGAGCAGGGGTCGGCTTTGATGTCTGTGCAAACTCCAAAACAGAGACTCCGCCGGAGCGTAAATATACACTCAGCACCTGTCCGTGGACTAAAGACATTGCGGAAATTGTTGGATTTTATATGACCATAGAAGGTTCTGCATTGCCGGAATTGCGCGTTATATTTGGAGAGTCTCCTGCTCGCGACCCGGAGGCATTTATTGTTGAGGTACCGGGCGGTGCAAGTGTACAATATTTGTTTTCGCAATCAGGAGTAACCTGGGATTCGGCTGCACCTCCGGCAACTAGAGACAGCATTACCTCCGTAAAAATGCAAGTTTCATCAAATACTGAAGATGTAGGAAGTTTTGATTTTTGCTTATCAGATGTCGAACCGATTTTCCCATAGAACGACTTTGAAATACTACCTAACTACTTAATCGTGAAATGAATTTCAGCTATTCCCATGTTGCCGCCCAAATCAAAAGCTCTGACGGCAGCTGCATGAGGCCCTTTGATTAAGTCTGATGGAATGACAAATGAAAAATCTTCTTTTCTCTCATCAAAAATGCCGTCAGTGCACAAAATAGGTATCCACGGACCGTTGTCAATTGAGTAATCCAAGGCTCCTATACTGGAAAAACTATCTTCCGATGTTCCGCTGATTTTTCCATTTTTCCAGACTAGTCCCTTTATGATCGGAGGATGGTTGTCAACCAATACAGGCGGAGAAATATAGATGTCGCTTAATACATCTTTGGGGTCGTTTGTTAGCGAATCTGCTGCTTCTAGTTTAATCTGATAGATTCCTTCAGGTACTGACTCTGTCCTCCATGTAAAGCGAAGAGCTGTCAAAACTTGATAATCGCGAAGGATCGGTCTCCACTGTTCTTCACCCATTGCTCGGTACCACAAACGAAACCTAAGGTCATCACTATCAGGATTGTTAACCTTCCAGCTAAAGGAAAGTTCAGCACCGGCTTTAGAATCCTGTCTTGCATCTATTATACGACTTGATGTGGTCTCATTCTCGCTACCCGAAGGCTTGGGAAAAGGAGAACCGGGATCAAATTCACTTATCACAGCTCTTAAATTGGTGGGCCTAAATGCTGTCTGTATACTTGTAAAACGCGATTTTTCATTTTCAGACCACGAAAACCTATATTGTAAATATCTTGCTTTGGGTGCTTTTGCAATTTCGTTTTGTGTTAGAGGTGAAGACCAGTCGCTCCATGCTAAATCAGGAATTAATGTATTACCTGAGCGAGCTTGAACTTTTAGTTTGCCGGAAGCAAACCAGGTAACACGTCCCCATTCAGCAACTGTGGAGGCATCAAGAAGAGGTGTTAAATAAATAGCTTCTGCTTTGCGGGCTTGATCAACAAAGTATACTGCTCCTGTATCACCGCATCCCGCTAGAATCAGGTCGTCATCAGCAACCACAACCATAACCTGGCGTTCGTCAAGGTCAATCTCATATCTTATCTGTCTGTTTTCATCTACTGATATGATCTTTCCGTCCGCACCTAAACCGGCAAAAATTTTTCCGTTTTTTGCGATTGCAAGAGAAGTGATATGCTGTTTTTTTTGTGCCCACAGCTGTTCCTGGCGAAAATCTTCATCTATCAAATACAGCTCTCCGTCTCCGGATGCAGATTTTAAGGGGGAAGCAGGTGAGCGACCGGCGGTTGTCGCAGCGGCCGCAGCGGCTGTTGCTGCTGTAGCCGCAGCTCCCATAGGCAAGATAGGTTGTGATTTAAAATCATTTACTGCCGCATATATTCTCTCGCCTTTTGTAACAATGATTTTAACCTCAACTCCGGAAAAATCAGCAATCGCAACTGACCGTCCCGGCCCCTCCACCCTAAGCAAAAGAGCAGAGGGTGATGTTCCGGCCAGAATCTTTCCTTTTGCGTCTTTTTCTAAAGTAAGAATATGGTCTTCTTCAGTATCCAAATATACTTGCGGTTTCTTGTTTTTTCCAATCGAGTAAATCTTTCCGTCAGGACCCGTGCCCGCAAACAAAGTGTTGCCGTCTTCAGAAAAAATGATTGACCAAATATGTTTAGTCTCATCAGGCAAAACGATCCATTTCTCTGCTGAAACCGGTTTCCCTTTTTGAATTTTTATCGGATTTGAAATCTTCCAAATAGCAGGTTCCGGCAGAGTTGCTGCATATAAGTCTCCGTTTTTGTCAAACGCAATGGAGGTTACTACTAATTGTCCTGTGTCAGCAACGTGAACAATTTCTTTGTCAGCCACACGAAGGATCTTTCCATTGTAACCGCTTCCCAAAAAAATATTTCCATTTTTATATTTTGCAGATGACCAAACAACTCCAATATCATCATCAATGGGTGACTTCTGAGGGTTTAAACCGATTCCAACTTCACCTATACTTGATAAGGCCGTTCCTTGCAGTGTTCCTTTTTGCAACTCCGCTGAACCGGCAAGCTCCCAAATGCGGGTTCCGCCGGCTTGTACATTCCAAGGATGAGCAGCAAAAAGAACAATTAATGCAAAAGTAGATCGAACATAATTCATTGAGGCCTCCGGTTGGCAACAGTAATTTTAAAGCTTTGCTTTCCTTCTATTAAATATGGGGTTTCGGTTATCCTAACTGACTCTGTTTTATATTGATCAAAGCGATCAAATCCCGACGTTGGTCTAAGCGTATTTACAACTGACGGGGGAAGTTGATCCAGAATTCTTCCATGCATGGCGACTCCTTCTTCCGCAGCGTTCAACTTTATTACCAATGATTTGGATGGGTACAACCTCTGCACATTATCCAATGCTTCATCCAGATTAAGAGGTTCAGCCATTATAGGACGAGTGAAATCACCTCCTGAAACTTCCACATCTAATGTTTTGCCGGCTGCAGAAACTGGAATTGTTATCGGTACGGTTATTATCTGTTCTTCGTCGTCAAATTTCATCAATCTAACATAGACATTTATCTTTTCACCCGGTTTGGGATTCTCAGCAGTAATATAAGCACCGCTTAAAAGTGCAACTTCCAAGCCGTAGCGGAGTGTTATTTCAAATTTCATTGACTCAATAGAAACAGGCTCAAACGGATTGCCGAGTATTCCTTCAATGATTGATACCGGCCTAGAAGAAAACGCTACTCCTCCGGCACCCATTCGAGAAACTCCGGCATCAAAAACGGAAATACGGGGACGTCCTGAAATTTTTATAGCACCCTTAATTTCGGCAGTTACATCGTTTACATCTGACGCTGCGTCATTAATTACATTGGCGATCACTGCTTTTACAAATCTAGGTGTTAGTAGGCGATGAGATATTACTTCTACTTCATAACTATCTATTTGTTTGTTTTGCGGGTCACTGACTACAATACTGACAGGAACCATATCTGCTGTTTTGTCAGTTCGAGCAGCAATACAGGATGTTCTGTCCTGAACCAAACTTCCGGCCGGAGAAATAGGACTGCCGAGTTTGTTGGAGCGGGCCAGTGAGGATATGACTGTGTGAATTCTGGCAGTTGTTACCGGAAAGTAACCCTCGCCGAGATTGAACATGGGATGCCCAAAAGCCAAAACGTTTTTACCGTCAACTAAAGTTACAGTACCGATTCCGGTTGCTGCCATATCCCCGCGTATAAGTTGAACACCGATAGCCGAACCGTTTTCAAAAGTTATCGGGTCCTCTTTGGAAGAGGATGCTCCGCCTCCCATCATAGGTTCTATTTCAAAAATTTCCAGAGCTTCACCGAGCATTTTTTGTACAGAAGAAGAAAATCCGGCCAAAGTTAAAGGCGTTCTTGCAGGAATAATTGATGTACCTGCGTTCTTTGCAAATGCTTCGAAATAACCGCTTTCATCCTTTATTTTTGGCAATCCTGCTTCATTTTCAAACTTTTCTCCCAAAGCGATAACAGTTCCTTTTCTTTTGAAGAAATTGGTTTTCATCCTGGGTTTTCGTTTGAGAACATCCAGCATGGCACTTATCGGGGTAACTCCCGCTATAGGCTCTTTGCTAAAACTCCAGCCGTAGGCGAGTGCACCGGCAAGTCGACCGTCCAGAAAGATAGGCGAACCGCTCATTCCTCCGATTACACCGGATTGGTCTGTAACAGGATGGTTACATCTAATTAGTATTATATCTTTCTTGACGAAAAAATTAGGTATGACGGAGATAACTTCGACATCAAAGCGCTCGGGTTTTGTACCTTGAAAAACTGTAAGTCCGTATCCTTTCATTCCCGGTTTTATTTCAGAAACGGGAATAATAGGAACAGCCTGTGCAAAAAAGCCGGTTGTCATTAAGATAAGGGCAATGATTAAATTGCAGATTTTTTTGGGCATTAGTCCTCTTGGAAGTATAAATAAGCGGTGCTTACCCCGCTTCTAACAAATGCTAATAGATATGCGCTATAGATTTTAGAATCTAGTTATTTTTGTAACAAGAAATGATAATCTTAGCTTCGTTGGACTTTCCCGACAGTGTTTTTCAAGTCTTTATATTTTGCATCAAACTCCCTTGGCAATCTTTGTAAAACCCTCTAATTCTGCTGATACGTAATTCTAAAACGCAATTCGGCTTGCCTAGGGATAAGATTCCTTAGAAAAGCATTCCGATCGAAACTAGACAATTGATAGTGATTGGATATTGGTATATAGACTTAATGCTTAGCTTAATGCGTTTCTTATTTGAGAGAGAGACATGACAAATATCGGATTAGATTTCGGGACCACCAATACACGACTGTCTTGGGGCGGTACTCCATGGCGATGTCCGTTATCCGACAACGGAATGCTGCCTTCGGCGATCGCATACCTTCCTAATGGCAAGATATTGGTGGGTGAAGCGGCAAGAAACCGTTTCGCCATTGATCCATTTAACATTATTTTCGGTCCCAAACGACTGGTCGGCACCCGCTACACACCTGGTTTGGCCGCCCAACTTCAGAATTCGTACGGAGCCCTGCTTGTAAACAACAACGGAAAGATAGCTTTTTCGACGCGTCAAGGAGTGTTTTATCCTGAAGAAATATGTGTCGAAATTATTCGTTATATTCTGAACGCAGCCGATGTTATTCCCAAGGAAACCTCTATCGCAATGACTGTTCCGGTTGCATTCGAAGATCGTCGCCGACAGGCATTGGTGTCAGTAGCCAGGCAGCTGGGATTCACACGAATTCGCCTGCTTGAAGAGCCGATTGCAACAGCGGTAGCATACATCGGTAGGTGTAACGTTCAACGTGCAGCCGTATTCGACCTCGGCGGCGGTACCTTTGATTTTTCCATTATTGGGTGCAGCGGAAAAAACCAAGGCATCGAAGTGCTTGCCACAGGTGGAGAAGAAGCCCTAGGTGGAGACGAAATCGACCAAATACTAGCCAAATGGGCTGCCGAAAAAATTCTAGAGCAGACAGGATGGGACTTGAAAAGCGAAAGAACTGTTTTTTTGCAAGCAGTCGCTGCTGCAGAACAGGCTAAGATAGCGCTTACTCATAAAGAAGAGACGTTTATTGCTCTTGATACAGTGGATGACGCCGCCCCCATTGCAATGCCCAAAATTAAAGTTTCGAGAAACATTTTATACGAGCTCGCACTACCGCTAATTCAAAAAATGTTTCTTATTTGCGACGAGGTTAGACACCAAGCCAAAACATCAATCAAGGAGATTGACGCAGTTTTTATGTCAGGCAGCGGCTCCCTCTTGTACGGCTTGAAAAGAGCAGTTGCCCAATACTTCGGTCTGCCCGTGCGAACTGATATCGATCCTGCCTTCGTAGTCAGCATCGGTGCAGGTCTCGCCATGGCAAGACCCAGTTTGCACTCTTTGTTTCAGCGGATTTAAGCAACACTCGCTTTCCCGGCAGACCGATAACGCACAGGGTTTTTCAGGAGGCGCTTGCCTGCGCGGATAAAGATTTGCTGATGTTTATTGAGACGCAAACAACAATAATAAGGATATTGATTGAATAGACAGTTTTCATTCCGCCCATATTATTTTTCATTCCGCCCATATTATAATAAGAACATACTTTTTAAGAATGGCACTAAATTGGGTTGACAATATACTACATTGCGGATAGGAGTTTTCTCATTTCGAAAGCGCTAAAAAAATGGATTGCAATCGATTAATAAGAAAGAACAGTAATTAGATTCTACCTAAACAGGAGGGGTTAGAAAAATGAAGAACTTAAAAAAGACACGAATAATGTTAATATGGATGGCGGCTGCTTGTTTGGCAGCAGGCTGCGTGATTGGCCCGGAGGGTGTTGATGAAGAATCAGTATCTAATGACAACACGACATCCTGGGCAGACGATTTGACAATCGAGCAAGCTGTTAGCGCAATGCTCGTTACAGTGGACTCAGTTCAGGATGAATCATCAGAGATTGTTGTTAACAATGGCGTGGCTACGACGAGCTCTGCATTGACCGAGGATGATCAAGCTGTAAAGGTTGAGTGGAACCTCCCTGTTTTGATGGCTTGTGAAATTGCAAATTTCTATGGTGCCAATTTTGACTGCACTGGGAAATATTTTGATCTGATTAATTGGAAATGGAAAGAGATTTGGAAAATTTCAACTAGCTCGGACGGAATATCATGGGAAACAGTTAATGAAGATATAGATGTAGTTGAAGAGACCGATGGTTACAAGTTTTCTGTGAGGCACAAATGCAAAAGCGGCACACAATTTATCAACTATTTCAAGGTTGCATTACCGGATAGCAACGGTTCAAACCCTGCCGAAAGCATTGTTACGTTTTTTGTTTATCCTAAAGACTCAGACCTCGTTGTCACCCTTTCTGAAGAAACCTCTGCTAAAGCCCCTTCTTCACTATTTGCAGGATACAATTATTTGTCGGGTTGGGAATGGTATCCTTTATGGGAAAATATCAACGATGAAGTTCTACCTGCATCCCAATCTATGATTGGAAATTTGCCGCCATGGACGCCTGTGATTTTTAAAATTGATACTGATTTTTCGGATTACGACTTTGGACCGGGACTTGAGAGAGTAATACATAAGTCGAATTCTTCGTTCTGTAAAGTCACAATGGTCGAAGACGAAACTCAAATTCCAGAAGGCGTGGCCTGGCGTTTGATGTTCAAATTTGAAGACCTGCCCATCGATAGAGTCAGCCTCGAACCGGAAAAGAAATTCGATTACAATGACGTCGTGATTTATGTCGACATCATGAAAAGATAGAGAAACCTACCGGAACAGTGATAATATTCCCGTTTGGAAAGATGACAGTCCAATTTAGTTACCGCCCAGTTCTCCCAAATAGCAGACAATCGAATAGAAAAATACGGTTTGCATCAATATTAATTTTTCGTATTCTATAGCCTTATTTTTTAAGGTTGAATCTTCCGCATGTCTTGTGACTTCGATACTTTACAAAATGCAATGATTCTAAATTCCCGATGCTCAACTGAAAAATCATATACAAGCTCTAACTTTAAAGGATAAATATATTAATTTTTTGAATTGGTGAAAACATCTACTATTTCAAGTATAGTGAAGCCGGGTCAGATAATTGTTTGCGCCTTTGTGTTACCGCTTACGCTTAAACGCCATACCGCTGTTTTCTCAATCCGCAACCTGTTTTGCCTACCACTCCCGACTCCAAGCCTTGGCCTTCTTTTTCACTACGGATTCTGCCATGTTTACTCCATGCAGATACCAACGTTACACGATTCATTTTGTTATGTCAGGATGGGTTTACAAAACGGTTACCATTTTTAGACACTGCGGACCGGCAAACTTTTCTTTATTTCGTTAGCTAACAAAATGACATTTTTGCGCTCTTGCACAACCGTGAGATGGCGTCCCGTTATAGGAATTACCTCCAATTTTCCCAAAATGTATGACCGCCATCCGTTGTACTCGTCAATAACGTAGAGCATGTCTTCGTAGTTTTCATGTCTAGGAGTTTGAAACAACACTGCATCACCCTTGTAGGGTTGCGGCCGGTATTTGTCGTAGGCGCTAGACATCGCAGCATAGATATGAGCATACCGTTCGTGGTATATTGCAGCTCTATCTCGTTTTCGTCGCTCAATTGAATGTTTAACATAAGCCAACGGATCATCTACTAACCTTTTTGCTTGTTCAATTCGGAGTTCAATTAGAGTTCGCTGACGTATTGCAGGTCCGGACGCATCTATTAATCCAAGCCAAGCTACTTCTTCATTTTGTGATGTTAACTGTTGCGCGATTTCAAATGCCACAACACCGCCGAATGAATATCCGCTGATAAAATAGGGACCATGAGCTTGAACAGTACGTATAGCCGCTACATGTTCTTTGGCCAGATCCTCAATTGTGGAATGCGGTGTTTGGCCTTCCAGCACACCTCTTGTCTCCAGTCCCCACAAGGGAATATCTCCCAATTCCTTTGCCAGTTGATTTAGTTCCATAACATGCCCGCCGATGCCGGCGGCACAAAATAGCGGCGTGCTGTCGCCTTTTTTTGTCCCCAACAGCACAAGCGGAGTCCATTCCTTCTTTGAATGAGAAGCAATATCATTGCTACTAACCAGCAGCGAATCGATTTCAGCCGCCATGTCCTGCAATGTAGAGTTTCTCAAAAAATCGGCCAGTTGCAGGCTGACTTTGTAGCGGCTTCTTATTTTGTCAATTAGCTGGATAGCCAATAATGAATGACCTCCCATTTGAAAAAAGTCATCCCGAATACCTATCCTTGGAGCATGAAGTACCTCACTCCATATTTGTACAAGACTCTCTTCTGTCTCTGTTCTAGGTTCTATTGTTTCTTTGTCCGCTGTTACAAACACCTCATAGGACAATAACGCTTTACGATCTATTTTATTATTCGCAGTTAAAGGAAACTCATCCAATCTAACATAGTGCTGAGGAACCATATAATCGGGAAGTTTCTTTCGAAGAATCGTTTTTATTTCTGCTTCCTCTACAGAAACATCGCCTTCTGATATACAATAGGCTACCAAACGCTCATCTTCATCTGAAAACCTCTTTACTACCACGATTCCTTGCTTTATTCCGACAACATTACCAATCGCAGTCTCTATCTCTCCCAACTCTATTCTAAACCCTCTGAGCTTTACCTGAAAATCGGTTCGACCCAGACATACAAGTTCTCCAATATTGTTCAGTCGTACCAAGTCACCCGTGCGATACATCTTGCTGCCCGGATTAAACGGATTGTCGACAAATCTTTCAGCCGTAAGTTCAGGACGATTGTGATAACCTCGGGCGAGGCCGTCTCCTCCTATGTATAGTTCCCCCAATACTCCAACCGGTACTTGGTTTAGAGATTCGTCTAATATATATACTGTTGTATTGTCGATAGGCTTTCCGATGTATATTGTGTCATCTTCTCGATTGATACGGTAACAGGTTGACCAAACCGTAGTTTCAGTCGGACCGTACATGTTCCATAACTCAGACACATACTCCGTCAAGGAAGATGAAAGCTCTTTGGAAAGGGCCTCACCGCCGCAAAGTGCTTTTATGCGTCTCTTCCTAAATTTCTTTGAGGACAATAGCAACCGCCATGTGGCAGGTGTCGCCTGCATGATTGTAACATCATATTTATCAAGACACTTCTCTATTTCCGCTCCATCCAATGACTGATCACGAGTAAGCAACACAACGGTTGCCCCGACAGAAAGAGGTAATAACAATTCCAATACTGCTATGTCGAAAGATAGAGTTGTAATAGCCAACACGCGATCATCTTCTTTTACGCCGGGTGTTTTTGCCATGCTGTAGATAAAATTTACTACTGAACGATGCTCAAGCTCAATGCCCTTCGGTTTACCAGTGGAACCGGAAGTGTATATTACATAAGCAAGATCTTTGGAGTTTGTTTTTTCTTGCAGCAAATCATCTTTATCACAAGACTCTATCTGTTCTCTATCTCGATCAAGTTGAACGGATTGAATATAGGCTGCTCCCAAAATATTTTCGGTCTCGTTATTGGAAATAATAATACGCATTCCCGCATCCTCTGCCATATAACTCAATCGTTCTTTTGGAAATTCAGGATCCAACGGTACGTAAGCAGCACCGGATTTGAGTACGCCAACTACGGCTACAAGCATGTCTACACTGCGTGGAAGACATATCCCTACCAAAGTACCTGCGGCTGCTCCTTGCTTTATAAGATGTCTCGCCAGTTGATTAGCTCTTTCATTGAGCTGTTTGTAGGATACGGAAAGGTCACCAAACACAACTGCCGTCTTATCAGGCATCTGCTTCGCTCTCTCCTCAAACATCTGATGAATAAGCTTATCTTGGGGATAATACGCCGCTGTATCATTTACTTTAGCAAGCACTTCATTGTCTGATTCTGTCAGTATTGAGATGTCTCGAATCAGCAAGTTGTCATTGCTGATAATTATGTCTAATAAGTTTTCGTAAGCGACCATCCATTTCCTGATTGTGGTCTCTTCGAAAAGGTCGGTTGAGTAGCCTACAGAAAGGTTTAGCTCGTTTTTCTTCATCAACATCCAAATACCGAGATCTGTTTGTACTCCGGGAACACCGACAAATATGTCACTAGTTTCCAATTTCCTAAAATTGTATTCCAATTCGTTGGAATCCTGGAATGATAGGATATTTTGGTAAACAGGAGTATGGCTCATATCTCTTGATACAGATATTTCTCCTAGAATCCTTTCAAAAGGCATATCCTGTCTTGAAAAAGACTCAACACATGTGTCTTTGACAGATTGAAGAAACTTCTCAAATGAACACTCTTTGTCAATTTGTGTTCGCAAAACAATTAGATTAGAGAAAAAGCCGATAAGATTTTCAACTTCTGCATGTGAACGACCGCGCACAGGTGTGCCTACCAGAATATCTCTTTGTCCTGTCAACTTGTGAAGAAGCAATTTGTATGCTGAAAGTAGAACCATAAAAAGAGTCGTGTTATGTCGTTTTGCCAACAATTCTATTGAAACAATTTTCTCTTTAGATATAGCAAAGTTTATATAATGACCGCGATCATATCTAAAAGTACTCGGCCGAGGTTTATCTGTAGGCAACTCCAATGCTTCCGTTGAACCCTTGAGTTGTTCTCTCCAATATGCAGCCTGCGATTGAAGCTCCTCTCCTTCAACCCATTTGCGGTGCCAGGCGGCAAAATCTCCGTAACTTATTGGTAGAGAACTAACCTTAGGAGGTCTGCCTTCACAACGTGCATTATAGTGCTCCTCCAGTTCGCGAAAAAATAACTCGTTTGACCATCCGTCCCATATCATGTGATGCGGCATAAAGAAGAAAACATGTTCCTCTTTGGACATCCTAATTAGAAAAGAAACGAAAAGAGGTGCTCTTGCAAAATCAAAGGGTGTCGCTGCTGTTTCTTCCAGCAGCTTCAGCATCTCTTGCTCTCTGCTTGATTCTGATTGGGCAGATAGGTCTTTAACTTCTAAATGATATGTTAGAGTTTCCGCTATAACCTGAACAGGTGTGTTTTCTTGAACACCAATTGATGTCCTAAATGTACTGTGACGACGTATTATATCTTCTAATGCTTCATTGAGGGTTTCAATTTCAAGATTACCTCGTAAGCGGACAGCAGATGCCAAATTATATGCTACACCAACTGCATCAATTTCATTTAAAAACCACAAACGTTGCTGCATCAAAGATAAAGGAGGCGTGTCCGTTTCTGTATAAATAGGTATTATTGCTGTCTCGTCGGAAACGTCTATTTGTTTCGCAAGACCCTCGATAGTCGGCGTTTCAAATATTGTCCGAAACGGCAATTTAACCTTGTGCGCGGTTTGGACCTTTGCAAACATCTGCGCTGCCAACAAAGAATGACCTCCCATTTGAAAAAAGTCATCCCTAATACCTATCATTGGAGCATGAAGTACCTCACGCCATATTTGTACAAGACTCTCTTCTGTCTCTGTTCTAGGTTCTATTGTTTCTTTGTCCGCTGTTACAAACACCTCATAGGACAATAACGCTTTACGATCTATTTTATTATTCGCAGTTAAAGGAAACTCATCCAATCTAACATAGTGCTGAGGAACCATATAATCGGGAAGTTTCTTTCGAAGAATCGTTTTTATTTCTGCTTCCTCTACAGAAACATCGCCTTCTGATATACAATAGGCTACCAAACGCTCATCTTCATCTGAAAACCTCTTTACTACCACGATTCCTTGCTTTATTCCGACAACATTACCAATCGCAGTCTCTATCTCTCCCAACTCTATTCTAAACCCTC
Source organism: uncultured Myxococcales bacterium (assembly GCA_964458775.1). Lineage (GTDB taxonomy): Bacteria > Myxococcota_A > Polyangia > JAAYKL01 > JAAYKL01 > CAYWLQ01. The sequence continues at coordinate 29,914 of CAYWLQ010000024.1, forward strand.
TGAGCTTTACCTGAAAATCGGTTCGACCCAGACATACAAGTTCTCCAATATTGTTCAGTCGTACCAAGTCACCCGTGCGATACATCTTGCTGCCCGGATTAAACGGATTGTCGATAAATCTTTCAGCCGTAAGTTCAGGACGATTTATGTAGCCCTTTGCAACCCCATCTCCGCCTATGTATAACTCTCCTACAACTCCCGGAAGAACTTGAGTAAAATTTTCATCCAATATGTACACTTGTGTGTTATCTATCGGCTTCCCGATGGTAATGTTTTCCTGTCCTTTTTCTAATCGAACACCTGTCGACCAAATTGTCGTTTCCGTCGGGCCGTAAAGGTTCCATACCTCATCTGAACGCAATAATAACTCAGCAGCCAAATCTTTCGGCAACGGCTCACCTGTTGAGATTACTCGAAGCTTAGTATCGCTATCCCATCCAGCCGCAATTAATAACCTCCATGTCGCAGGTGTTGCTTGCATTAGGGTTACGTGATTCATTTGTATTTGCTTTAGCAATAAATTCCCGTCAGTAGTTTCTGTCTTTGAGGCTAACACTACCGTTCCGCCTTGTGTTAAAGGTACATGTAGTTCTGCCGCCGCCACATCAAAAGAAAGAGTTGTTACTGCAAATACAACATCATCATGTGTTACCCCAGGCTTCTTTGAAATACTCGACACCAAATTGACTAGGGCCCTATGCGAAACCTCAACACCCTTTGGCTTTCCCGTAGAACCTGATGTGTAAATAATGTAAACTGTAGAATCAGGTGATATTTGAGGCGCACTATACTCCGCAACGTTTGCATAAGATATATCTTCAACAAAAATGCCGTCTACTCCCAATTCTTTAATTCTATTTTCGAAGACGTGTTCAGTAATAACTGTATCAACTTGTGCGTCCTCCAGCATGTAAGCAATTCGCGACAAGGGTAAGTCAGGATCGATGGGAACATAAGCAGCACCTGTTTTCAATATACCGTATAATGCTGCCAACATATTGGGTGTTCTGTCTACCATGAGACCGACAGGTTTTCCTGAGACATCCCTTTTATGTATTATCTGCGCTATAGAATTCGCTCTGCTGTCAAGTTCTGCATATGATAGTCGTTTATCACCAAACACAACAGCCGTCTTGTCAGGTGTCTGCTTCGCTCTCTCTTCAAACATCTGATGAATAAGCTTATCCTTGGGATAGGAGGCCGCTGTATCATTGATAATGGACAAGGCAAGCAGATCTTCTTCTGTGAGCAAATCTATTTCTGCAACTGAACAGGACGTTTTCTCAACTATTGCAGACAGCGCCTGTTCATAAGTCTTTAGGTATTTGAAAACTGTCTCTTGTTTAAATATATTTTTATTGTATTGACATATAAATGTTAAGTTGCCGTTGTCTTCTCTAGCATGAATGTACAAATCAAAGGTCTCAAATGCTCTTGGGTTGGTTGTATAATCAACAGAAACGTTATCAAATGTCAGCGCTCCTTTTTGAAAAGCAGTACTGTTCGTGAGAACAACTGAGACCAGCGGTGCCTGAGAAGCATTGCGATCTACTTTTATGTGCTGAAGGATCTGTCCATATGTACATTGATAGTTTTCATAGGCGTTGAGCAATACGTTGTTTGTATCTAATACATGGCTGTCAAGATTTGAGGAGGTATTTATCTTTGTCCTAACAGGTAAAAAACTAACGCAATGCCCTACAAGGTCCGGCTCGCTAACCATAGGTTGTCCGGCAATAGGAATACCTATAACAAGATCATCTTGTTTTGAAAGCTTGTGCAATACAAGGCTTAAAGCGCTTAGGAGCAAAGAAAAAAAACTTCGATTTTCTTTAATGCTTTTTGCTTTTAAGGAACGATAAATATCTGAAGCTATTGTTTGTTTAATTTCAGCGGAATCGTAGGTTCTGTATGCCGGCCTTGGAAAATCCGTCGGCAAATCCAAACTGGGAACACTTTTGCTAAACGTACGTTTCCAATATTCCAGTGCTCGGTTTGCATCGTCTGTTTTTTCTCGAGTTCTTTCTTCAACGGCATATTCAAAAAAAGATTTAGAAATCGGTAGACTGTATGTTTTTCGCTCCTGCTTAATCTCTGTATACAGTATGCATAATTCCTTGACCAACACATCGATAGACCATCCATCACAAATAATATGATGAAGAGTAATCAAGCAGGTTGCTTTTCCGTCTTCATACTGAACAACAAGAAATCTAACCAGAGGTCCGTTTTCGAGATCAAAAGGTTGCTTAGAATCCTTGTCAATAATTTCAAGTAAAAGGTTTTCCCTATTCTCGTTTGTAACGGCTTTTACTGTTGTTAAAGCGGGTTCGCTGTTTTTGTTAACTGTTATATCTTTTCCATTTGCAGAGAATGACGTGCGCAATGCATTGTGTCGCATGAGCAGAACAGCCGCTGCTTTCTTAAAAACTGCTAAATCAAAGTCTTTCTCTACTGATAGAGAAATAGACAAATTATAAGCACAGGATGCTTCGTCGCTTACCTGGCAGGATAGCCAAATTTCGCGTTGAGCTTCAGTGGCGGGAGCAGTTATTATTTTACCTTCAGATTCGGCTGTATAATTGTAGACATCCGCGTTATCAAGACTTTTGATTGAAGAAGAGTCCGGCACCGCTGAAGACAAAGCCTTTACAGAATCTATATGTTGTGCCAGTTGATTTATGTTCTTTAAATCCTGCATTACTTGGCGAAAAGAGACTCTCACTCCAAATTTTTTGTATATCTGAGATGCCAATTGGGTCAGCAATAGCGATTCGAAACCCATTTCGAGAAACGACATCTCATAAGATATCTCGGCGGACTGTTTTCCTGAAAGTTCTAACACCAGTTGATGCAAAACATCAGGTGTTGCTTTATTAAGCTGTATAGGAGCAATTTGGTTTGAAGAGACAGATGATTCGTTTTGCAGTGTAGAATTGGATTCTAGAGCATCGGATACTTCGGCTTGGAGATATCTAGGAGGGTCCACCCAGTGCCGTTTCCTATCAAAACAATAGGTAGGCAGAGGTATTGTTTTGCGGCTTTCTTTTTTCCAAAAAGCGTCAGCATCAACTTCAACACCGTGAGTCCAAAGCGATCCTACTGCACGGAGTATTCGCTTTTGTTCATGTTCTGCTGTTTCATTTCCCAAAGAAGCAACAATATGTCTTTCTGCTGATGTGCCGTCTTGGCTCTTTGCCAAAGAACTTAGGGCTACACCTGCTCCTACTTCTAAAAGTACACAATTATCCATATCCCAGAGAGTTTTTAGAGCTGCAGAAAATCTAACAGGAGATCGCAACTGTCCTGCCCAGAAAGACGGGTCGGTTGCCTGCTCATTGGAAAGCAGCCCTCCTGCTGCGGGTGAGATAATGGGGATTCTAGGCGGCGAAAAATTTAGTTTTTTCAACACGGCTTCAAACGGTTCAATAACTTGATCCAGGGCAGGAGAATGCACTGCAATGTTTATGTTTAGTGATTTTGTCGGAATATTTGCGGTTTTTAATTGCTTAACCAGTTCATCAACTTCATCTTTCAACCCTGAGACAAGAGTTATTTCCGGTGCGTTCTCAGCTGCAATACAAAGAGAACCATGAAGATAAGGAGCAATAACTTTTGGCTCAGCGAACACAGTAATTGCACTACCTGAACCGGCCGCGCTGTGCATCAATTTGCCTCTATGCCAAACCGCTTCTATGGCGTGCTCTAAAGACAATACGCCGGAAACACATGCTGCAACCCACTCTCCTAAGCTGTGCCCTATAAGTATTTTTGGTGTAATCCCCCAGCTCATCCAAAGCTGAGCAAGAGCGTAATCAAAACTAAAGATAGCTAATTGAGCAATGCCGTTATGTGTCATCAGCTCGCTAAAACGCTCAGGTAGTATAGTTTTGGAAAACAGAACAGAAATGTCATTACCTGTTAAAAATAACGCTTTTGAGCAACATTGTTTTAGTGCTTGCCCAAAGACCGGCTCAGCTTGCGATAACTGATCTCCTATGCCGAGATATAATGAACCCTGGCCCGGAAACTGAAATGCAACTGTCGCACGACTATCTAGAAATTCGCCTATTCCTTGAAAACGTTGATTTGTTGCCTTCCAGGCTTGTTCAACAGAAACACTTGTGTTTTCGCAAACCGCAAAGCGTCTTCTAGAAAAAGCACGGCGTGTCTTGTGAAGGGTATAGGCCGCATCCGCAACAGATTCCAATTGACCGTTTTCGCATATCTCGCTTAGAGCCTGAGTTGCCATGTTTAGAGAGTTTTCGGTTTTAGCAGACAGCAATAACAACTGATACTTGCGAGAGGGTTCACTCGAAGCGGGCAAGGGCGCTTCTTCGACAATTACATGAGCGTTGGTTCCTCCCACTCCAAAAGAACTTACTCCGGCAATGCGGGGCTTTTTTCCTCTTGGCCAGTCTGTCAGTTTATCAACCACATAAAAAGGCGTGTTTTCAATATTTAAATTCGGATTAGGTTTCTTAAAATGAAGAACCGGAGGTAGCTTTTCATGTTGCAAAGACAATACGGTTTTTATCAACCCTGCAACCCCTGCAGCGGCATCCAAATGACCTATATTGCTTTTAACCGAGCCGATACCGCAGAATTGTTTTTTACCTCCACAGTCACCGAAAGCCTGAGTGAGAGCTGCAAGTTCTATAGGGTCACCAAGTGGTGTGGCAGTACCGTGTGCTTCAATGTAAGAAATATCTAGAGGGTCGATATCTGCCAATTTTTGAGCAACAAGAATGGCCTCTGATTGACCGTTAACACTTGGAGCTGCAAAGCCGACCTTGTCGGCACCGTCATTATTCATTGCAGTACCCCTAATTACAGCTAGAATAGGATCTCTGTCCTCCAATGCCTCGTCAAGCCTTTTAAGAACAACTGCGCCGCCGCCGCTTCCAAACACGGTTCCGCTAGAATCTATGTCAAAAGGACAACAATGACCATCCTTAGAGAGAATAGCACCTTCCTGATAAAAATATCCGGTGTACTGCGGAACAGAAATAGTAATACCGCCGGCAATACAAATATCTGACTCATATTGAAGCAAACTCTGCACTGCCATCACTACAGCGACAAGAGAAGTTGAACAACCGGTCTGAACATTGACCGCCGGACCTTTGAGGTTAAGCTTGTAAGCAGTCCGTGTAGCAAGAAATGCACTAGAATTGTTAATCATCGTGTTAAAATCTTCGTCATTACGAGTTCTTACATAGTTTTCGAGATCTTGACGCGTTGCTAATAAATTGTGCAACAGATAATTACTGTTTAAACATCCGGCGAATACTCCTATTGCACCTTGGTATTTTAAGTTTGCGTATCCGGCCTGTTCCAATGCTTCCCACGCAATTTCCAACCAGATTCGCTGCTGAGGATCAGCCAGAGACGCCTCACGAGGAAGATAGCCGAAAAACCCGGCATCAAACAATTCAATTCCGTCAAGAATGCCTCTGGCTCGAACATAATTAGATTTCTCAAGTGCTGAGGGATCGAATTCGTGCGGTAAAAGTTCTTCCTTAGTAAAATGGTGTAACGTTTCTTTCCCTTCATAAAGGGCTTTCCAAAGGTCTTTTACAGATTTTGCCTGCGGAAAACGTCCTGACATTCCTATTATGGCAATTTTGTTTACATCTTGTTCTGTCACGGCATCATATCCTATTTTAACGGCCAGATTTTATTTAGTACAAATAAGCATATCATTCAGAATCTGTTAAATTGCCTATATTTATTATGGTGATTATATATAAACAAGTAACAAATCCGCATTAGTAAGTCATAGTTGCAACTTTTCTTTTGACAAGTCAATATTTACAATATTTGTGTAAACAAAGAGAATATGACTTTAACAAAATAACATGATAAAAGAATCAACAGGTTGAGGAAGAAGAAGGATGAAACGAGGTTTCTTTTTTTAGCATTATTGCCGTGAAAAACCAAAGAAACCCTATGTGAATTTTTGAAGTAATCAGTAATGCGTTGTGCAGGGCAGAAGAAATTTAACAATCAATAAATAGTAATAAAATGAGTATTTGCACCGCTTTAGGATAAGTGATAAAAAACGACTTGTGTATATCATGTGGTTCATACCCAAAAATGCTGCGCGCCAGGAATGGCATGAATGGACTCATATGAAAAGAATGGTGTTTTCAGGCCATATGATTTTGCTGGTACAATTGCCAGTACATAAATGGTGAAGCTTCTGAAGAGAATAATCAAAGTGTTTCTGAGATGATGAGTGGAGGCCAGGAAATACCAACATCTGTTAACGAATTTTATTGGAGTTTTCAATGTCTCAATGTAACAGTTTCTCTTGTTATCTCATAGGCGAAAAATCAAGATTAATACAATGCACTGAACTACTACTTGCAAAAGGTCACGTGATTTATGGTATCATTTCTTCAAACACTAAGGTCATTAAATGGGCAAAAGACAAGGGTCTTGAGCATATCTCATCTAACAGTGACATCTGTGAGTTTTTAAAACGAAAACCCTTTGATCTTTTTTTCAGTATTGATAACCTCGTAAAAATCCCTAAGGAAGCCTTGAACTCGCCAAAAGTATTAGCGATAAACTTTCATGATGGCCCATTGCCAAAGTATGCGGGCAACAATGCAACAAATTGGGCCCTTATTAATCAGGAAAAAACGCACGGTGTTACCTGGCACGTCATGACCGATGTAATAGATGCTGGAAATATTCTCAAACAAAAGCTATTTTCCATTGCGGATGATGAGACAGCACTAACACTTAATGGCATCTGTTATGAAAAAAGCCTGGAAAGTTTTTCGGAACTTATTGATGAACTATCCTCCGGCATAGTGCAACCCATCACCCAGAATATTGATGATAGATCGTTTTTCTCGCTCTGGAAGAGGCCCTATGCAGCTGCTATAATTGACTGGGCTCTTTCTGCGGAAGCCATCAATGGGCTCTTCAGGGCGCTGCAATTCGGTAGCTACCCAAATCCGTTAGCTCTTCCAAAGGTAATTGCACATGACCGGGCTGTTATTGTAAGTGGGATTGCCATTGTTGCACAAGAGAGTACCCAACTACCCGGTACAATAACCCACGTTTCTGATGAAGTGCTTCATGTTGCAACAGGCAGCCGTGATCTCGCATTGACAGAATTCGTGGTTGATAATGGTAGTAAACTTTCTCCATCAGCCTTTTGTGCACGCTATGGGCTATATACCGGTTACCGGTTTCCCTGTTTGGATAACGAATTTGCAAAAATGGTTACCACAACCAACTCCAAATCCTGCAAACATGAAGCATATTGGGTCAATCGACTGTATAATCTTTCACCACCAATAATTCCTTATAGTTTATCAACCACGGTTGCTGATATGGAACCTCTGTGGCGTACCAGGCAGTTTTCTTTACCTCCCGTCAATGGTCTCTACGACGAAAAACACAAAGAATCGCTACAGATCGCCTTATTAGTATACATCGGTCGGCTGACCTGTAAAGAAACTTATGATGTCGCCTATAGAGATAACGCAAGCTTTCCATTATCTCCGGCAATAGAGATGATTTTCGAAACACACCTTCCGTTAAGGGTCGATTTTCCTGCAGATCTCACCCTTGGACACTTTCGTACTGCCATCCGTGAAAGTATCGCAGAGCTGGTGCGAAATGGGCCATATATGAGGGACATTCTGTTGAGATATGCTGAACTTCGTGAAAAATCAGCACACCGCAGTTCTTCACGGTTACCGATTGCCATCGAGATGGTTAATTCCCTGTCTGATTATAAACACGATTATCAAGCGGATATTTCAATCGTAATACCGGATTCAGCTGACGAAATCCTGTGGGTGTATAATGAGCGTGTGCTTGATGCTACCTACATAGACCGAATGTGGAACCAGTTTATTACCCTTTATGCAGGTCTAACCGGCAAAGACGACCAGCTTATCTCCGGTTTATCTATTCTTACCGAACCTGAAAAAAATATGCTTTTTAATGAATGGGCGCCAGTAGGGAAGAACTACCCTACCAATTGTTGTCTGCAACAACTGTTCGAACGACAGGTAGAGAAAACTCCCGACGCAATAGCACTTGAATATGAAGGACTGCAATTGACCTACAGCGAGTTTAATTCCCGTAGTAACCGGCTCGCTTTAAAGCTGCAATCACTAGGGGTGGGACCCGAAGCAATCGTTGGACTGTTCATGGAACGTTCACTTGACTTGCTTACAGGAATATATGGTATTTTAAAAGCCGGTGGCGCCTATCTCCCTCTTGATCCCCAATATCCTGAAGATCGACTCGCCTTTATGCTGAGCGATGCAGATGTACATGTTGTAGTAACGCAGAACAAGTATAGGGAACAAATTGATGCCATTATCCGTGGTTCAGGAAACAACTCCATTGTCTCAATCTGCATTGATTCGGAACCGGAAACGGAACATCACATAAAAACAAGTAATGCTCCACATGTTGCCACTTCCCATAATGCTGCATATATAATTTACACCTCCGGTTCAACAGGAAAGCCTAAAGGCGTCGTAAATGAGCATCGTGGCATTGTCAATCGCCTGCTATGGATGCAGGATGAATATTCCCTTAATGAATCTGATTGTGTTCTCCAGAAAACGCCATTTACCTTTGATGTATCGGTATGGGAATTCTTTTGGCCGTTGCTCTGTGGTTCCAAACTGGTTATTGCTCCACCAGGATTGCACCGGGATCCGGATGGACTTGCTAAAGTGATTATCAGGGAAAACATCACTACCATCCATTTTGTTCCCTCAATGTTACAGTTATTTCTTGAAGGGGCTAATGCTGCTAAGTGCACCTGCCTTAAACGGGTCATTTGCAGCGGTGAAGCGCTTTCTTTCGAATTGCAGGAACGGTTTTTCAAAATTTTCAGCACTGTTGAACTCCACAACCTGTATGGTCCGACTGAAGCAGCGGTTGATGTAACCTACTGGAGATGTAGACAGGATAATGACAGGCGAATTGTCCCTATCGGAAAACCCGTTGCCAACACCCCGATCTACATTCTGGACAAATATTTGCACCCGGTGCCCCCCGAATGCACCGGTGAACTACACATTGGTGGTATCCAGGTGGCACGTAGCTATCTCAACCGACCCGAATTAACAGCCGAAAAGTTCATTCACGATCCATTTGCTGCAACACACGGCGCACGGCTCTATAAAACCGGCGATCTGGCGCGGCACCTGCCTGATGGCAGCATCGAATATCTTGGGCGAATTGATTTTCAGGTTAAGATAAGAGGGTTGCGTATTGAACTTGGCGAAATAGAAGCAAGAGCATGTGCGTTCAAAGGTGTCAGCCAGTGTATTGTTAATGTTCATGAAGACGCTTTGAGAAACCAAATTCTTGTTGCATACTATACCGAGCTTTTGAATTGTTCGATAAATAGCGAAGAATTGCGCATCTATTTGCAAAAATCACTTCCTGACTACATGGTACCGCAGTATCTCATAAAACTAGAGACAATACCGCTATCTCCAAACGGCAAAGCTGACCGGAAGGCGCTACCTAGTCCTAAGTTTGAAAGAAACCCATTTTCTAAATATGTTTCCCCCAGCAGAGCAGAAGAGGAAACTGTTGCAACAATATGGAAAGAGCTCTTAGGGCTGGATCAAGTAGGGATTGACGATTCATTCTTTGATCTGGGAGGACATTCGCTTCTCATAATACAAATGGTTGGAAAACTAAAAAAAATGTTCGAAAAAGAGATTAAGATAACTGATCTTTTTAGATATCCTACCATTAGGAAACTCGTTGAGTACCTTACAGAGGAAAAAAAGACAGATTCTATTTCAACAAAATCAGCGGAACGGGCAAAAAAACAGCAGGCAGCAATGCGAAAAAAAAAGGAATTTGTTCGTGCAATCCCCAAATAAGTTCACATGCATAAAAAATGGCATTGCGGATAGTAACAGATAACAAACTATAGATGGAGGTTATCTTTGAATAACCGTCATACAATTGAAACACTGACCTCTTTACGTTTTGTTTTTGCGCTTTTTGTTTTTTTTCACCATTTGTGTTGGCTGAACGGATTCTCAAACAAATATTACCATTCGTTTTATTATCTAGTTTTAGATGAGTTTTATCTTGGAGTTAGTTTCTTTTTTATATTGAGCGGCTTTATACTTACTTATGTTTATGGAGAAAAAATTCAACAGAATAATTTTTCTCTTAAACATTATTTTATTTCTAGATTTGCTAAGATCTATCCTGTCTATATACTGACTCTTCTTTTAGCCATTCCTCTTACGACAAATATTATGATTGAAAACTTTTCTACGTGGCTAGTGATGCTCATAAACCACTTGTCGCTTACGCAAAGTTTTGTTCCCGTAAAATCATATTATTTTTCGTTTAATCTAGTATCATGGGCAGTATCTAACGAGATGTTCTTCTATCTTCTATTTCCATTTCTTGCCGTAAAGTTTATAAAATCAGATTTTAAAATACTTTGTTTATTTTTTACTTTAGGCACACTTTTCCTAGTGGCACTTATGTATCTTTTTAGAGACAGCGATCTTCAGCACGCTTTGTTTTATATAAACCCCATAACGCGCTTGTTTGATTTTGTTTTAGGAATACTGTTATGTTTTTGTATTAAGAAAAAAAATTCTATTATTTCAAATAATGGGCTAGTATTCGAAATAGGTGCAGTGCTGCTTTTTGTTTTATTTTTTGCTTTACACACAAAGATTCCTAGAATATTGAGATTCTCTGTATATTATTGGATTCCCTTATCAGTTGTTATTGTTATTTTTTTTTACGAGGCCGGACAATTGTCAAAATGGCTGTCAAATAAAGCATTTCTTTTATTTGGCAAAATAAGTTACAGCTTTTATCTGATTCATTATTTAGTTTTGAAATATGTGAACGATATATGCATGAAGTTTTCACTAATTAATGATGACCCGACTGTTTTTTTTGCCATTGTTCTCTTTTGCCTGCTGAGCAGTTTACTACTTGGATATTTGGTGTACAGGTATTTGGAATTGCCATTCAGAAATGGAATCATCAGGAGGCTTTCTCGCTAGGTGTCGGCCTTTTATCTTTGACAAAGGCATCGTAACAAAGGCATCGTATTTTAATAACTCGATCATTATTTCAATGTGAGGTTGTTTATGAGTTTGAATTGTTTCAGGTATTTTTTAGTAGAATTATCAATGATACCCTCTTTGGGCATAATTTCTTTGCAAACGTTTGTCAGAATTTTCTCTGTGTCGCTTGTTCTATTAACAGTTTCAGGATGTGCGTGTTCTAATAGTTCAAATTCACAAGAACACAAGAAGTATACTCAACAACTAATCGGCGTTGAACGTCCTGCCATGATAGATGGTATTGCAATTGGAGAGGGAAGAAATGATGGAGTATTGCGTCTTTATTCGACGCGAGAATGGGGAACAGTAACAGCAGGATACGAGTATTCATTTACTAACGGCAAATGGATAGCTTCAACGGTTTTTAATGCAAACGCATATTGTTCGTCTCCTGTTACCGCAGACCTAAAAAAGCAGGGTAAAAACCTGCTCTATCTTGGAGGATGGGATGACATGGGGGTTTTAATGTTACAACATAATAACGGTTGGCAAAAACCGGACATTCTCACAGACAGCGAGGGCAAGGGTATTGTTCTAGCTATGAAAACAGGAGACGGTCACAATGACGGCGTAAGCAGACTCTATGTGGGACACTGGTCGGAGAGCGGATTAATTGAATATAGTTGGAACAATGAAACATATATATCAAACCAAATCATGAACAAAAGTGTGGGAAGATTTGATATCGGACAGGGAAGAAATGACGGCATTAACCGACTCTATGCAGTTGAAAGAAACGGACGTGACCTTCATGAATTTACATGGAACGGCAACTCATATTCGGATGAAGTAATTTTTTCCGGAAGTCACATTTCCAACGGCGCCGTTTCTGTTGCAGATGGAAGAGGTGACGGCAAAAACAGAATTTATGTATGGGCTGGTGGATTGTTTGAACTGACATTTGAAAACGGACAATGGAGGTCTCTCACTTTGGAAAAAAACAACCTCGAACGTTACTACATTACTATTGGAACAATTCGAAGCGATAAAAAACCGGGTGTTTATGTATCCGTAAAGAATAGAGGTGTTTATGAATACTCATGGTCACAAGAATCAAATAAATTTGGTGTTGATGTAATAACCTCCGCCACCGGAGGAACAGCAATAGGCGACATTCGAGGCGATGGAAAAAATCGGCTATATGCCGCAAGAGGTACTAAGGAACATTTCACAAGCGCATCGGTAGTTGAAATCTTTGAAGCGAAATAGATCCTATCTGTGCTTCTATTGTAAGCGGTAATACAAAGGCGTAACGGTGTAGAAGAGATTGGCGGTAACGCCGTAACCGTCCTGTAAACCCATCCTGACATAACAGAACAGATCGCATAATCTCGGTTTCTGCATGGAGGGAACATGGCGGAAAACGGCATTAAGAAAAATAAGGCTAAGGCTCGGAGTCGGGAGTGGTGGGCAAAGCAAGTTGCGGATTGCGAACGTAGCGGTATGGCATTGCGGGACTATGCAAAGATGAAGGGTTTGAATTTGGACAATTTGCCAAACGACTTTATCGAATTGAGCATAGTAAACCTTTAGTCGATGCGTTTTTCA
>CAYWLQ010000025.1:0-42395 GCA_964458775.1 uncultured Myxococcales bacterium
CATGGGAGCATATAGAAAGCGATTGGATATTAATGACCGAAACCTTTCATTCAGGAGAAGCTTTTTAAGCTGCTTATCAAACCTATATTCTAAGACTTTTAATAGAATGGTGGAGTAATGACAAAAATAAACGGTATAAGCACATCAACTCAGTTATTGGGAATAATTGGAAATCCAATAGAACATTCCATGTCACCCGCCATTCATAACCGTGCGTTTAGAGAATTGGGATTGGATTATGTTTATCTTGCCTTTAGAGTCGAAGATGTTGAAAGTGCGATTAGAGCAGTTAGAGCTATGGAAAATTTCAAGGGATTAAGTGTAACCATTCCTCATAAGATGGCAGTGATCAAATTTCTCGATCAACTGGATCAGGTTGATGTAAGCATTGGGTCGGTCAATACTATTATCAAAGAAGGAAACATTATCAAGGGACTTGGTACGGACGGTCCAGGTGCACGAAAAGCACTATCGGACGCCGGTGTAGCACTTAAAAACAAACAAATATTATTACTGGGTTCAGGAGGAGCTGCTCGTGCAATAGCATTTGACTTAGCCTATAACGCCAATCCTTCTATGATAAGCTTATTGGGCGTAGCTTCTGAAGAGCTTAATATTTTGGCTTCAGATATAAGAAAACAAACGAATACACTGATTCATCACAGTATTTTGGATGAATATTCAATTGCTTCCGAAATGGAAAAAGCAGATGTGATTATTCACGCAACGCCAATCGGTATGCATCCACAAACAAATACAAGTTTAATTCCAAAAAATCTTTTTAGAGACAGACAGATAGTAATGGACATAGTGTACAATCCTATAAAAACACGTCTCATAAAAGATGCTGAAGAATGCGGTTTGTTGACAATTCCAGGTATTGAAATGTTTGTCAATCAGGCGGTACTGCAATTTGAAGCGTGGACAAGAGTTTCTGCGCCAGTGGAAGTTATGAGACAAACCGTATTAGAGCAACTCACAAAATAATTTCTATCATTCACTCAGTTTTCTTTTTTGGTTTAAACGCTGTACGCCAATTAAATCTGGACTTTCTTTTTGTACTTTTTTCTGTTTCAGACTGATCATCATTGGATGATGTTTTCTTCTCTTCATTTGAAAAAGAACTTTTTTCTTCAGGAGATTTTTGGTCATTTGCTTCAATAAGAGAATGATCGTCTTCTGATACTGATTTTTTCCTCTTCAATGATGATTTAGAAGATAATGGCAGATCATCTATATGAACATCGATAGTTTGATTTCTGTTTGGAATAATTGTGATTTCAAATACTTGTTGACCTGAAATCTCTACTTTTAGAGATTTCAGATTATCAGAATAATCGGTGCCAAAGGGATTTCCGTTGGACTCTTTACCGTCAAAGAATATTTTTGCCTTTTCAGGAACTCCATTAACTGCAATTGTTACATCCTTCTCACTACACAGAGATGCTAAAAAAATGATAAATATAAACCCTGCAATAGAAGCACCGCCGATTCTAACTAAAGGTCTATTCTCAGTTTTTTTTAAAAGGAATTTGAATGGGATTTTTACTTTTTCTAAAATTCCTCTTTTTTCTAGAGCAACAATCGCTGCCTCTCCGTTTTGAACCAAAATTGTTAATGTTTGTTTAAAAGAAGAAACAAAATCCGTTTTGGAGGTACCAGGTATGTTGTCAGAGCGTCTGTTTATGATCTGCTGAAGCATATTATCTGCAAGCTGAGTATCGCCAAAGCTAGTTGAAGGAACATTAGGTTGAGAAACATTTTCGAACTCCAAATAGTCGGCCAGATCATTTAAATCAAGAATTCGCTCCTCTAAAGTCGACAACCCTCTAATTGCATTCAGCATTTCCTCAGCACTTTGATAACGTTCATCTGGATTCTTTTGAAGCGCTTTCTGTAAAATTGGTTTTGCTGCTGTAGGAAAATTCGGAAATACTACAATAGGGTCTCTCGGTTCAGTGGTGATCATATTTATTAGAAGTTCACTATATGTAGATCCTATAAACGGCAAATCACCTGTTAACAACTCGTAGAGAATAACTCCCATTGCGTAGAGATCTGTACGGTGATCAACATTATCCAATCCCCGAGCCTGCTCAGGAGACATATAGGCCGGTGTTCCAAGCATAGATCCGTCTTGCGTTATCTTTGTTTGCTCATCTGCATAGATGAATTTAGAAATTCCAAAGTCAATAATCTTAACACCGGGCAATTCTCCCTTACGGTGAACAAGAAAAATATTGTCCGGTTTTAGATCTCTATGAACTATTCCTTTTTCATGAGCCGCACCTAGAGCCAATAGCGCTGATTCAAATACTCCGCAAGCAGCAGGTAAACTAAGGGGACCCTTCTTCTCTATTCGTTTTGAAAGCCCTTCGCCTTCAAGATACTCCATAACAATATACGGTTCACCGCTTGGTGAAACACCAAGATCCATCACATCAACAATATTATTATGTCTGATTGACGCTGCTGCCTGAGCTTCACGATAGAATCTTTTTATTACCTCTTCTTGTTTAGAAAGTTCTGAATGCAAAAATTTAACTGCTACAGGTTTGTTAATAGCTATGTGACGAGCAAAATAAACGGCTCCCATTCCTCCTTCACCCAATAGTGTTAACACCTCATACTTGCCGTCCAAAATTGTTTTTGTATAATTTGTTCCGGTCATTAATTTGTCTATATAATGCTGAATATACTATTTAACTACACTCTTTATTCCAAAAACAAAGAGTTAACCAAAAGCATTGTAAGAATACTTCACATTTCAAAAAAGAGAATTGTACAAAGTAATACAACAATAGGTTAATATTGTTCATAAACTTGGCAAGTTAAGAAAGTTGAGAAACAACGCAAAAGCAAATACAATATTTGTACTGTACGGATATTCGGTTTTCAAGTAAACTGCTATTTAATAAGGATTGAAAGATGAAAATTTCATCCAAGCCGCCGGAAAGTTTATTTGTCGATGTTGTTGAAAGCAGTGATGCAATAAGCAACGTAACAGATAAGTTACAAAACCAATCAATAGACAGTATGCAGAAAATTTCTACCAATGCCGAAATTGAATCGGCAAGCGGTATTGCGAAAATTGTTAACGATATAACTGTTGGAAAAATAGACCGTCAAGAAGCAGTTAACAGAATCATTGCAGATTCGTTAAACAGTCGGTTAGTAGATTCCATACCTCCAAATATTAGAGCAAATTTAGAAGAAACACTAAGGGGTCTGATCGAAGAAGATCCCTATCTCCAATCACTATGTGCAGCAATAGGACCTACTAAAACAGAATGAAATTAAAAATAGAAGAACCTGTCGGTATTTTAGGAGTTGGAGTTGAAGGTCGCTCTACTATCGACTATTTGCGAAGACATAATATTAAAGATATTACTGCACTTGATAAATCCCCAATTGATTCTTTACCGAATGATATCAGCACCATTTGGGGTAGTGAGCATGACAAAAATTTAGAACGATTTGCTGTTATTTTTCGATCACCGGGAATTCGGCCTGATCATCCGCAATTAGTCCTGGCAGCAAAAACAGGAACTCAAATCACTTCTGCAACTTCATATTTCTTAGAGTGTTGTAACGCTCCAATAATTGCTATAACCGGAACACTCGGCAAAGGTACAGCTTGTGCTCTTACAGCTCATCTATTGGAAAGTGTTGGGCATAGAGTTTATTTGGGAGGAAACATTGGAAAAAACCCTTTAGATTTTTTGGATGATATAATTAACACAGATAAAGTAGTTCTTGAATTGTCGAGCTTTCAAACAATGGATTTGTCAGTTTCTCCCCAAATAGGAGTTATACTAAAAACAACTTCTGAACATTTGGATTGGCATAGAGATATTCACGAATATGTCAGAGCAAAATCTCAGCTTTTTGCCAATCAAACAAGTCAAGATAAACTTATTTTTAATTCAGACTATAAAACCTCATGTGAAATTGCAGAATCAGGTAATGCAGAAAAAATTTTCGTTTCTCTGACAAAACCAGTCGAAAATGGAATCTTCTTAGAAGGTAATAGATTCATATGGGTTAAAAATGGAATGATGAAACCGTTGGATTTTAGTGTTAACGACATAAAACTTAGAGGGAAATTTAATTTAGAAAATGTTGCTGCCGCTCTCGCTATTGTTATTTCAGCAGATGCCTTTACAGAACAAATTTGTCAATCGGTTTGCTCATTTGAAGGACTTCCCCATAGATTGCAATTGGTTGCCGAGGAAAGAGGAATCAAATTTTACAATGATTCTTACGCCACTAGACCGGACGCAACCATTGGAGCTTTATCCGCCTTTGAGGAGACACCAATCGCGATTATTTTAGGCGGGTCTGAAAAAAATGCAGATTTCGCTGAACTTTGCAGCATACTCCATAAAAATACAAATATTCGATATATAGCACTTATAGGGCAAACCTCACATAGATTACTTGAAGAACTGAAAAGACTTCCCAACTCCAACTTCGAAATTAAGATTCACGACAATCTTGAAGACGCAATAGATTATTCAACCTCAGCAATGTTAAAAGAGAAGAGTGGAGGTGTAGTTCTATTATCACCAGCCTGTGCGTCTTTTGGTCTTTTTAAAAATTATAAGGTCAGAGGAGAAATTTTTATTCAAGCCGTCAAAAAGAAAATTGATCAATTGAAAAATTTTTTTTAATGAATGAAAATTTGTCATTTTATTTAGGAATTAATAACATTGCTTTTCAGATAGAATTAACGAGAGAAAGATTTCTTTAATGGAGGTTACAAATGGAACTGCAAGAGCTAATTGAAAAAATCGAGAAATGGAAGAGGCGCACAGGCGGTCTTGATTCAATAAGAGAGAATTCATATGAGGAGGAAACAATAAAACCTCAAAAATTTGTTACAACAGAGGATATGAACAAGGATCTTTTTCAGGAGGAAAACAATATTAACCAACCTGATACCTTTGATGAATACGAGGAACATGAAGAAAATGACTTAGAAGAATTGAATGATGGTGATTCACTTATTGAAGAAGATGAATATGAAGAAGAAAACAAAGACGATAACTAGTTTCTCTGTCAAGATGCAGCAAATTATGTTAATAGATTTGGAAAATGATTGATACTATGTCGCAAACGACCATTTTCATCAAGTTCTTGGTTGGATGAATTCATTGGTTAGATTTTAATATGCTTTGTTCTGAACAAAACATATGAGATGAAAACTATTTAGGTATATTTAGAAATCTACTTACTAACTTATATTGTAGGAATAATTACTACAGGCTATATATTTATCAGATTGAAGATTAGATAATCTAATCGTTTTAGAAGCCACTAATGCAACAAAATCAAAATATAACCATCACTATCTGTGTTATTTTGATCAATATTTTTCTCAAAAGTTGTGTGGAAGAATCTTTGGAGGAAGAGAGTCAAACACAAGCACTGGTTTCTCGTGGTATTATTACGGCATCTCTTAACAGGCATATTGAATCTGCAATTGATACCCCTTTTGAAAGCTTTAATTTGACAGGTGTGTTTGCAAGATATTTGGCAGAAGAAGGACGATTTGTTAGTCTCGTTTGGGGGCAAAAACTAACGGAATTGGATCTGGCATTAGACAGTTGTAATTCTCCTGCTCCAATTTTAAAAGAAAACCAAGGAGAAAGATCAGCATCTACAAAACATGCAGTCGAGCTACTAGATGTGGGCGATTTGACAGTTAAATTTGACAACGAAAAAAGAACCATACCGACCCGAACATTTCCCGATCTTCTAAAGATTGCAGTAGGTGTTATTTACTCTGCAAATGAATTACAAGGTGTATCATTTCGACCAAGCACTAAATATGATATTAGAACAACAGGTAGTGATGATGTTGAAGTTTTCAGAGTTCAACTCGATTCACCGGCTGATTTAGGAACTATTAGAGTTGATGGTTTGGCTTATGATGAAGAAACGCCTATTATTATTAAAGGAAAGGATGTTTTACTCACATGGGAAGGAGATGGATATGGTGATGAAGTTATTGCTTCAATCGGATGGACAATCATGGGGTCTCCTTGGGAGATAACTTGTCGTATGAAAGACGACGGCGAATTTCTAATTCCAAGCAGTATAACAAAATTCTTGCCTGATTCATTAACTGCATCTGATGAAAACATATTTGTTAGACGTTATCGTCAGGTTGCTTTTAGAAGTGCCGGATTGTCAAATGGATCTTTCCAATTTGTTGTATCATCTGATTTTCCAATAAAATTTTAATTGAAGGGTTATGCGAAGCAAAATCATTTGATAAAAAGCACTAGCCGTTTTTTAAATGCGAAGGTGGAGGATTTGAAAAATTTGTATTTGGAAATAGTCTTTTTGCTCTTTCAAAAAGAATGTCAAGGGATTCACGATATTGTGGATGAATTTCGATGCATTCTATCGGACATTCTATTTGACACATAGTACGTTCATAAAACCCTACACATTCAGTACAAATATCAGGATTAATGACTCTAATGCTATTTGACATATCTTCAAAAATAGCGCCCGTAGGACAAGCTTCCTGACAAGCACCGCAATTAATACACTCTTTTGTAATCATCAAACTCACAGCGCAAGATATATTAAAATATATTAATATAGTCAATTATAGACAATATAACTAATTGTATTCAATAAGAAATGAATAGAAAAAAATTTGGTTTATAATTTTAGAGAAAATCAAAAACACTTATTGAGAAAACGATATTTGACGAAAGGAGTTGTGGATAGTACAAAGCGCAAAGTGAAATAGGTTAAGGAGAAATACTATGTTAATGGATATAGGCGAAATAAAGAAGGGTTCAAAAGTTGTTTTTGACGGTCATCCCTGGGTTGTGACAGAATATCAATTTGTAAAACCTGGCAAGGGACAAGCTCTATATAAATGTAAAATGAAGAATATGATAACCGGAGCCGGTGTTGATAGAACTTATAGGTCCGGAGAGAAATTTGAAAAAGCTGATCTTGAAGAACACAAAATGCAATATCTATATGCAGATGGTGATGAGTTTCATTTTATGAACAACGCTAATTATGAGCAAGTTGTTTTAACTAGAGAAAAGCTCGACAATGCAGACCATTATTTGTATGAAAATTTAGAAATTGACATGTTGTTTTTTAACGGACAACCTATTGGATTAACTCTACCCAATTTTGTTGAACTTGAAATTGTTAAATCTGATCCGGGTATCAAAGGCGATACAGCTTCAAATACAACCAAACCCGCTACTCTTTCTACCGGATATGTTTTGCAGGTACCTCTTTTTGTTAATGAGGGAGAATGGATAAAAATTGATACCAGATCAGGTGAATACACAGAAAGAGTTAAGAAATAGATTAAGAAAACCTTTTTTTTCTTAAATAATAGTATGGAATCAAATTATATCCATCTCAAAACGCACCAAATTTGACCAATTGATATTGGATATTGATTTATAACATACCACAAATGCTCGTTGGTATGGAGTTTTTAGATAGAATAATTCCCTCGACTAAATTTTATTTTGTTTTGAACAAGATTTATGAGATTTAAACTAAATAGTAATTATTGTTATGTGGTATTATTAAAAAAGATAGTAATTTCTGAAATTTATTAATTGATATACCTAAAAGAATCAGTGTTAGGTTTTTAGTTATGAAACAAATTGGAATACTACAAGCAACTATAATTATTTTTATTTTGTTATTCGCTTTTATTTCATCTGCAAACGAACAAGAGAAAGAAAAGTATCGAATACATATTATTAATGTAGATCCAGGCGGTGAACTGTTTATGCGCTTTGGACATATTGCCGTGATTGTTGAAGATATCGAAAATGAGACAAAAACCGTTTATAACTTTGGAACTTTTGATTTTAACGATTCAACACTAAAATATAGATATGCAAAAGGATTTTTAACATATTGGCTTTCAATAATACCTCTACATCCTATGATTGAGTATTATCATGCTTTAGGCCGAGGTGTAACAATAAGAACACTTAATTTTTCTTCGTCACAATCAAATATGATTGCAGAGAAACTTGAAGTAAATGCTAAACCGGAAAATGCTACATATGCATATAGACATTATGTAGACAACTGTTGTACTAGAATTAGGGATTTATTTGATGATGTTTTAGAAGGCGCTATCTCATCAAACTATATTAAGGAAACTAGCGGTAAAACCTATAGATATTGGACCTATCAGTCTTTATTAGGCATGCCGATAATGCGAACTGTTATTCTTTTTATTTTGGGTCGTGAGATTGACAAACCCATCACTAGATGGGAGGAACAATTTTTACCGGAAAATTTTGCAAAAGATCTTGATGAGTTACGCATCGGTCAAAAGAGAACCTATATAGTTAAAGAAAAGATTCGTTTGTTTGACAGCTTTGAACCAAACGAACAAAATGTAACTTATATAGAAGAGATCGCTTTTATTGTTGTACTTTTTGGTTTGCTATTAATTGGATTTACTATTCCATTTCTGTTTCCTAAAACACTTTCGGCTAGACGATTTACTGGTATTTCTATTTTCTTGTGGGGATTGTTGGGAGGTTTTGGAGGTTTACTAATTTTACTTCTTTGGACTGCAACAACTCATTATGACACACATAATAACGAAAACATTTTGATATTTCCTGTCACACACTTTTGGATTGTCATTCCCGGATTGTTTTTGGTTTTTAAAGCAACACTAAAAGAAAAAACTTTAAATTTGCTAAAAATATATTTTCTCGTTTGCTTAGGTATAATTTTTATTAACTTGATTTTAAAATTTGGCCCATTTTATCAATCAAATTATGAGTATATTATATTTGCAGCGTTATGTAATTTGGGTGGATTGTTGTCAGTACTAAAAATAAAGAGCCAATTACAAAATTAATATAATTGCCTTTCTACAAATACATTGTACAATCAGTAAAATTATTATCACAAAGATGGAGTGAGTCCTTAGCAGCATCTTCGGGAACCATTGTTCCAAAAGGACAACAATCCTCTAGGCATGAAAATAACCCCATATAACACTCAAGGTATCTGATGCATGTAATGTTAATAGATTCTTGACATTGACTCTGCTCTTTTAAAAAGGTGCTTCTTTTTTTACACCATTCATACTCACACTTTTTAGGCTCCTTTTCATTTGTCTCACAATCAGCCTTAATAAATGGATCTATTGTTAACAAATCTGTCGTAGAATCAAATAATTCAGTTTCACTATTAGTCATAGTCTCAGTTTCATATTCATAAACAGTACTATTTTCTATATCGGAATTGTAATTGGAGTGAGAATCATTAGCATTATTTTGACATGATGCTTCAAAAATAAATAGCATAAGAATGCGAAAACAAAAGAAAATTGATTTTGAATATTGCATTACTATTATCGCCTACGAAAAGCAGATATAAAAATCTATACAGCCTCTTAAAAATATATGTAAAATTAGTTTAATCACTGTTGAGCAAAAATAGAATCATTAATATTTAATCGATAAATTATAAAAACTTTATATTAAGAAACAAAAAAACTTTATATATGTTAGATTTATATAATTTGAAATTATTTTATTGGAGGCAACTATGCAACATTTCTTAATATTGACAAATATTATTTTGATATTGATTACTGGATGTGGACTTAATCCAGAAAAATTTACACAAAATCATGACTTATCGGACACTGACACGTTAGGTCAAAATGATGAAAATACAATTGCATTGTGTAGTGACGAAAAAGACAATAATAATAATGGATTGACGGATTGTGAGGATGAAAGCTGTAAGGTATTCTTAATATGTTATATGAATGATAGTAGCGAAGATAAAAACACAGACAACATAACAAAATTTGATACAGATTTAGAGTCCGATAGTTACTCAGACTCTGATACCGACTCAGACAACGATACGGACTCTGATTCCGATACCGACTCTGATTCCGATGCTGACTCTGACGTTGATACTGACTCAGACACCGATACTGACTCAGACACCGATACCGACACCGACTCAGATATTGACTCAGACACCGACTCGGACAACGACTCAGACAACGATATTGACTCAGATTCCGATACCGACTCAGATTCCGATACCGACTCGGATGCTGATTTAGACTCGAACTTGGATTTGGACTCAGATTCGGACTTGGATTCGGATTCAGAATCTGTACTAATAATTAATCAAAAAACCGCCTATTTTTTAAATAAACCGCCTATTATAGATGGAATACTTGATGAAAAATTTTGGATTTTTGAAACAAGAACTGAAAAGCTGGTAAATGGACAGACTGAAAATATGGGCTTTTTTGACGTACTTTGGGATATGGAGAACATATATATAGCACTATTGGTTCTCGATAAGGAAATTTGCACTGGAATAGAAACTTCGAGTTGGCAATACGATTCTGTTGAAATTTATATGGATCCTGACAACTCCAAAAGCAGCGAATATGATAAAAATGATCTTCAATTAATATACAAATATTTAGATGAAGAATATGTAGAATTTGGTGCGCATTCAAAGATAATTGACTCTTCTTTTATGCTCGGCTCTCTAACAGAGGATGGTTATCAAATAGAGATATTGATACCTTGGTCTGATATTGGCATTACCCCCAAAGGAAATACTACTATTGGATTTGATATAGGAATTAACGATGATGATGGTGGTTGTGGCACCAGAAATGGAGAAATTAGATGGAATGGAGATGCTAACAACTACCAGTCAACAAAAAAATTCGGTGAAATATTACTCTCTACTGTTCCAAGAGATATTGATGATACAATTGACACTGAATCGGACATATCTACTGATATTGAAATGGAGACAGATATATCTACTGATACCGAAATGGAGACAGACATATCTACTGATAGCGAAATGGAGACAGACATATCTACTGACACCGAAATGGAGACGGACATATCTACTGACACTGAAATAGAAACAGACATATCTACTGATTCTGAAGAAGAGACAGACACATATACCGAAGCCGACATAGAAACTAATATTGATGATACTAACAGAAAAACTGTAAATGAGATAAATGATAGTATAAGCTCTAATACTGATACTAAAAAAGGAAATAAAATTATATCAAATCAATTATTTGTGAATTGTAATATGACATCAACAGTTGAACAGTATTTTATAATAACCAACGAAATTTTATAGTGGAACTTTATGTAAAATATAGTGTGTATGGGTATTAGGTTATAGGAAATTGTATCTAAAAATGAGACTATTTATCATTATCTTATTATATTTATTTATTAATTCTGCTTGTGAAGAGACTCTTGAAGTTTGCCCGCCTTGCGGAAAAATTGAAGATGGTGATCAGGAGATCGTCGGTGATATAAGAATTGACCTTACTTTCAGAGCTATTCAAAATTTTAGGCAGGAAATAAACAATATTGCTGATCGTTTCCAATTTACAATAAATGAACTTAATCAGGAATTAGAAATTGAAAAAATTTCTGATGAAAATGCATTGATGTCTTTTTTAGAATTTGCAAAAAATCTTTTTTCTCATAATGATATTGAAGAACTGAGAACCAAAATCAATTATGGATATTGTTATGTGGATTCTAACTTAGCCAATCAAACGCAAAAAGTATGTGAGCAACGTTTATGTAATATTAGCAGAAATTCCAATGAAGGTTTTTGTAGGGGAATATCTAAGGGAATTTGTAAAAAATTTGATATAGGAAAATGCATTACGAAATCAGATAATACTTGCGTTGGAAAATGCATTGGAATCTGTTCAAATGTAGTCGATTTTCAATGCTACGGTACCTGTTTTGGTTCTTGTGACGATGCTTGTGACAATTATGACAAAGGCGGAATTTGTTCTGGAAACTGTTTTGGGAACTGTACCGGCTATTGTGAAGATTTTATGGGTTTTGAATGTCCGACAATATGTGAGGGATATTGTGAAATTGTATCAAACGAAAATTCATGTTCAGAAAACGAAACATTTTATGGTATTTGCAATGAAGTAACTGAAAATAATTTATGTTTAGGAAATTACTATCCAAAAGGATGTGGTGATAATTGCTCAAGCTGTATTGATTTTGCTGCTGATTGCAGAGAAATATCAAAATTGCTAGCCTGGTCCAAAATCGATTGCAGCCCTTCCTATTTACAGATATCTGCAAATATTAAATCAGATTTTTTAACCGCTTTTAAATTGGATAGTCAAATTAGAATAATTGAAAATGGGTTGGAAAACATACTTACTGATTATGCTAAGTTATTGTCATTAGTTGAAGGGATTGAAGTTAGTAGTAACGAATCTTTTTATAACGAATTGAACAACTCTTTAAAAACACAGTTAGATGATTCGATAGATAAAATATTTACCATTAACGAGTATGAGGGAGATAGCGGTTACAAAATTGATACCAATAAAAAATTATTGCCGTTAGAAACATTAAAGGCTCGAATTGAATATTTTCAAAAATTTGCCCTAGACTCCAGTGGAGGGTTTAGAATAAGTGCCGGTACTTATGATTGTCTTGAACCTGCACTAAAAAATGCATTGGAAATACTTCTTAATTTTTCTCCTGTAAAATATTCTAATGAAATCAATTCCTATGTTAGAGATGAGTCGTGCAATAGCCTAAATAGAGATAGTAATCTAGAAAACATATGTGTGTATGAACTTCTAAACAATATGCGATCTGTTCTAAATAGTATTGAATAATGAAAATGTTTAACCGACTAATAGTATGTAATATAATAAATATAACAATTACTACATATATAAACTATATACATTACTCAATGCATACAGTGCCTCAATATTTATCAAACTGCCATATAAATGATTTTATTGACTGTGAAGCAATTTCAATTTCGAGATTTGCATATTTAATGCAAATACCTTTTTCTTATATACTATTGTTTCTGTATTTTATTAATTTTGTATTTTTAATGATTTGGAAAATGAAAGAAAGCAAGGAAATATTTTCAAATCTAATTTTTATGGCATCATTCACCCTTCTTATTTGTATTATTCAATACATTTGTACATTTATACAAACTGCGATAATTTGTCCTTTATATACAGTCATCAATTTCGGCAATTTCTTTTTCCTCTATTATTCTATCAAACAATCAAAAAATTTGTTTACAAACTTCTTTGAAATAGTGGGGACGTTTTTCATATTTCACAAAAACATTTGGTCTTTTTTACAAATAATTAGTCTTGTAACTTTATTGGTTCTTGTCGGTCCTATGGGTAGAATTCCTAAATATTGGGTTACATCATCTTGGCGAACCGGCGTTCTACACGAAAGCGGATTATATGAAAGACATTATCCGTGGATAGGAACTTCTGCAAAAAATTCAATTTTTATACATGAGTATTTTGATTTTGAATGTCCTGCTTGCATTAATTCTCATAAAAACCTTCGACAATATTTGTTTCACATAGATAAAAATATTCAAATTATTCGTCACAACATATCAAGAGTAGAATGCAATAGACTTGACACGGCAAATCTTCAACATTCATGCATCTTTCAAAAAGGTTCATATTGTGCACAAAAACAAAATAAATTTTGGGAATTTAACGATTATGTTATTCAAATTCTTAATTTAGATAGACGTAAAAAACCAATAGATATTATTGAAGACGCAGCTAAATATTTTGATTGGAACTTTCTTAGCTTTAAAAATTGTTTAAACGATCCAAAAACATTAGTGCATGTACAAAATATGTATCAGCAAATGAAATCAAAAAATATATTTGCTACACCTACTTATATAATAGATAAAAAAATGTTTAATACTAAAGAACTATTTAAATATTTGAGAAATTTGTAAATAAATTTTTTTCTCCAGTTCTAAAAAGAAAACATTTCAACTTTCTTACGATTGGTAGAAGCAGGTCTTGCTCTTTTCGTTGCCCATTCTCTGAGAGCTTTTATCTCTTCTTCATACATATCAAATAGAGGTACAAATTCTTGTATAGAATAGTAGAAATCTTTCTCACTTAATTCTCGTTTTGCAGTATAAGCTGAAAATAAAGAGGATATTACTAATTGTTCCAATTCACTTCCTGTAAATCTCTCAGTTTTCTTTGATAATTCATCTATGTTGAAATCACTTGGTTTTCTTCCTCTCTTTTCAATATGAATTGAAATGATTTCTTTTCTATCGATGAAATCAGGTAGATCAACAAAAAAAACTTCATCAAAACGTCCTTTTCTAATTAATTCAGGAGGAAGCTTGTCAACCCTATTTGCAGTTGCTACAACAAACACTTCTTGTTGTTTTTCTTGTAACCAAGTAACCGTTTTTCCAAGTATTCGCGCGCCTAATCCTCCCAAATTGTTATCAAAGACTTTTTCAATTTCATCAATCCACACAACTATAGGAGACATAGCCTCCGCAATAATGATAGCATCTCTCAAGGAACTCTCAGGATATGCAGAACCAAAAATTGCAGATATATCTAGACGTGCAAGCGGCAATTGCCAATAATTTGCAACTGTTTTGGCCATAAGAGATTTTCCGCATCCTTGCACACCGGTAAGAAGAAGACCTCTTGGAGAAGGTAAACCAAAGGCTTTAGCTTCAGATAAAAAAGCGTCTTTTCTTTGAGACAACCAGTCTTTTAGGCGATCCATACCTCCAATTTCTGACAGTGAACCGGAAATTTCTATACTTTCTAAAGCACTATAGTTCCTGAGAAATCGATTTTTTTCAAAAATCACTTGGGATAATACCTTGTCAAAATTGTTTGAGTGTTGAAGGAATGCTTTTTTTAGAGTTCTATATGCTTCTATTTTCGTAAAACCTCTTAATGCCCTCAAGAAAATTTCATTTTTATTCGGCAAGAAGGAGATTTTTTGATCTTTTAAAATTTGCTGAAGAACTTCTTTGAGTTTTAGTTCAGAAGGAAGCGCTGTTTCTATAATGATACTTTTTTTTTGCAATTCTATCGGTATTTCAACCCATGGACCTACAATAACTACAGCACGATTATTTACATCCGCTTCAACGCTAATATCTACCAAAATACTTATAATTTCTCCATTCTTCAAAGAAAAATGAATATTGTCCAACACAATTATCGAATTTTCTTCATTCGTTTGTTTGAGCAGATCTACAGCATTTGAGCAATTCCCAAATGAACGCAGTTGTAGATATTTTCTGTCCAACTTAACAGCTATATTTTTCAACGAAGAAAAAACCTCTTCTTCTTCATGTGTAAAAACAAATATCAAAGTATATCCGGAATGAATATACAATGAGATTTCTTCTTCAAAAGATAATTTGCACATATATTTCTACTCAACACATCGAGATAAATATCTAATTTCCGGTGAACATTCTTCAGATACATTTGATGCATCTGAACAGGAAAGATCAGTTTTACACTCTATTAAGTCAAAAAATCTGTCGCGGCAACCTACCGAAGAATATCTCTCCAAATCCTCTTTGCATTCACGATTACAAGAAGAAATACTAAACGGATTGTCTAATAGTTTGTAGCAGTCCATTAGACTTTCACAATATAATTCACATTCTGATTTCTCATTTTCATTGCATGAAACATAGATAAAAATAAAAAAACAAAAAACAGACATTCTTAATAACATTTCCATAAAACCTCCAAATTTTACTACTCTTTATCACTCACAGATGCATCTTCAATCTCAGAAGAGTATTCTTTATTGTCACCTGCATCTTCCAAGTCCAGTTGTGTGAATAAATCTGAAACATTCCATATAAAAACATAACCGTCATCACCGCCGCTAACCAAAAATCGGTCATCAACTGAAAAATCCAAGTCATTAATTGGATCAGTATGACCGATTATTTCACCTACTATTTCAAGAGTATCAACTTTGACGATCCTAATAATCAAATCGTCACCGGCACAAGCTAACACTCTTCCGTCAGAAGATACTGTTAGTGCTCTAATTGGAAGCTTACTCACCACACGTTTTTGTAATAAATCACCAATATTGTTCCATACAGAAAGTAAACCGCGATATGAATTTGTAAGACTAATTATTTCTTCTCCAGAAGAAATAATTAAATCTGAGTTAGGTATAAAAACCGCTTTCGTAGGCAAATAGTTTTTATCAGATAGAATAGTATAGACTGTATCATCTTCTTTTAGCAGAAGGATACTTTTATATTTGGAAACCGCTAACAATTCTTTACCGGAAACTGAATACTCAACATGGCTAAAACCGTTAAATGTATTCTCAATTGGATGAAATACAGAATTATCGACCAGTGACGCAATGGCGATTCTACCAAAATAGTTTTCTTTGCCTTCTCCAACCACAATCGTTTCATTTTCAGGATGATATGAAAGCGCGTTAATATATGAATCGGAAATAGAAATGGAATTGAATAGTCCGTTTTCAGAAGCAAGATCATATTGTCTAATAATCCCTCCCCAAAGGTATTCAAAATCACAAGCCGCTATTTCTTGTCCGTTTGGAGAAAAATCTAAACAATCAAACCCTTGTCCAGTAGAAACAAAAGGACTGTAGATTTTTTCAGAGATGAATATCTTATTATTTGTATTCAAACTGTCTTTAAGTGAAGATACATCTAACACGCGAATTAGACGGTCTTTTCCCGAAGTAGCAAGAAGATTTCCATCAACAGAGAATTTCACAGATGTAACCGAAGCAGAATGAAATAGAGAAGAATAGAGTTCTCTTGGATCTTTGTCATAACTTCTGCAACTAGACAATAGAAGCACTGTCAAAAACAATAATTTAACTAAATTAGTATAAATGAATTGCATATTTAAATCCTTCCACAACGAAGATATTCATATGTTATCACATATTAAATAAAAATTCATTTATAAGCGAATATGAGTCTATGTTGAAGTGTTTTAGCAACCTTCTTTGATGAGATAAGTCTATCAGCGATCTTTGATATTTTCTAAACAAGATTTATGGGATGGTAACTAATTTTATTAAAGCACAAAAGAGTAAATTATGGATTGACCGATTCATTTTATCAAATCAATATTTTGTAATCTTATTTGCAATCACCGCCCTCAGGCCAAATAATTTTGTGCAATTGAAGGTGCAAACGAAAAGCAATTTTCTCTTGAAGAATCCAAGTAGCACTTTCTTGTAGATTTATTCTTCCAATAACAGGGGATAATAAAAGCACTCTATCGAAAAGAGAATGTGTTTTGACAAAATTCACTACCCAATTAAAGTCACTTTTTGAAGAAATAACAAATTTCAGTTCATGAGAATAGCTTTTAATGATTTCCAAATTTTCATGAATCAGACTATTACTCATTTTTGAGTCAGGGCATTTGATATCCATAATAATATGCACTCTTGGGTCAACCTTAAGAATTGAAACAGCTCCGCTTGTCTCCAATAGCACCTTTTTTTGAGTATCAGCCAAAGAGGTTAAAAGAGCAAAACAATCATTTTGCATCAATGGTTCCCCCCCAGTTACTTCAACAAGGTTCAAATTGCATTCAACAAATGAATCAACTAAAGAACTAACTGAAAACTCCTTGCCAACAGCGTTTTGAGCGGATTGGGTATCACAATATGAACATCTTAAAAAACAACCGGCAAGTCTAATAAAATAACAAGGTAGACCTGAAAATGAAGACTCGCCCTGAAGTGAAGTAAATGTATTGTAAACCTTTAACAAACAAATTCCTTTTTAATTCTTTATAAGAGGGTCATCCAACCCTGCATCCCAAAACCCTTTTGCGCGCAAAATGCATGAATCACACTCCCTACAAGGTTTTCCTTCTTCTGTAGGGTCATAGCAACTCCACGTAAGAGAGAAATCTACACCAAGTTGTTTTCCCAATAAAACAGTTTCAGATTTCGATAATTTCATTACGGGAGTAAATATTTGAAATTTTTCTTCATTGTCTGCGGCACGTGTTCCCAAATTTGCCATGTATTCAAAAGACTTTATAAATTCAGGGCGACAATCAGGATATCCTGAATAGTCTACAGATGAAACTCCTATAAAAATACTATGAGCATTTTCAGATTCAGCAAAAGCCAAAGCAAGAGATAAAAAAATTGTATTTCTTGCAGGAACATAAGTTATAGGAATTCCGCCTTCACCGGGTATTTGTTTTTTTGGTATTTCAAAATCTGCCGTTAAAGCAGATGCTCCAAAACACCTTAAATCAAGTTCAATTATCCTATGTTCTGAAACATTTAATGATTTACATACATTTATAGCTGAAAGAATTTCTCTTTGATGCCTCTGTCCATATTTTATTGTGAGTGCCTTTATGTCATAATCTTGTGATTTGGCATAAGCTAAAGAAACAGCGGAATCCAAACCTCCTGATACCAAAACAACCCCTTTCTTAGATAAACAAGACATCAAGTAGCTCCTCTGAAAAAAAATGTTTCACGTGAAACTATGTACAGTAATTTGATCTTAAATGGTAATTTTACTAACATTATTTTTGTGCGTCACATTTTTCTTTTCTTTTTTCTTCTTGTTTCACGTGAAACTTAGTTCAGTATTTCAATAATACTTTTCAATTTCTTCTATTGCTTTATCAAGTATTTCATTCTCTGTTTTTGGTATTTTTATGTTTACTACTACATATAAATTACCCCTTTGTTCGCCCTGTCTTATGCCTTTTCCTCTAATTCTCATTTTTGTTCCGCTTTGTGTTCCCTTTGGAATTCTAATATTTATCTTTCCCCATGGAGTCTCTATCTCTTTTTTGGTTCCCTTGTATGCCTCTCTAATTGTTATGTATTCTTGAGCTACTAGATCATTTCCTTTTCTCTCATAGTTCTTATCTTCCCTAATCTTAACTTCAATTATTAAATCACCATTCCCCCACCGATTCCTTTGCCCTTGACCTCTTAGTCTAATCTTTTTTCCATCTTCTATTCCCTGAGGTATTTTTACTTTCAGTTTTCTATTTTCATCTTCATTCTTAAGATTAATTTCTATTTCTCTTCCTAATATTGCATCTATCAATTCTATTTCTGCTCTTGCTTCTAAATCGTTTCCTTTTGTTACCCTATTCGTTTCCGTTTCTTTTCTTTTATTGTTTCTCTTTCCGAACAATCCTTCAAATATATCTTCCATAGATCCAAAGCCATTAAATCCCCCAAAATTTTCATATTCATATTCTTCTCTAGTTTCCTGGGGTTGGTATGATCTCGTGCCATATTTTTTCCATATCTCGGGGTCAAATCCATCTCTTAATCCGTCTATTCCATATTGATCATATATCCTTCTCTTTTTTTCATCCCCTAATACTGCATATGCCGCCGAAATCTTTTTAAATCTCTCTTCAGCTTTCTTATTGTCTTTGTTTTTGTCAGGATGCAGTTCTCTTGCAAGCTTTCTATAAGCCTTTTTTATTTCTTCTTGGCTAGCACCTTTTTCCAATCCAAGTTCCGAATATAGACTATCTTCTTTCACGCTTTTTCCTTCTTTCCGCTCCTTTTTCAATATGTTCTCTTTATGCTTTTGGTAAAGTCATTTTATTGACCTTTTTCATTCAACTTTTTCTTTTCTCTTTTGTTGGTAGGTGGGTCTATGGCGGGTTTTTTTATGGTTTCAGCGTTATTGATCCTTCATCCAATGATATTTGGTAGTATCCTCTTTCGTCCCATCCTATCTTTTTTCCATTTTGGTATACATTACCTCCATCTACAGTAATTCTGAGACATCTATTTTTCGGAAAATTACTCGGAAGACTCCACGTCCAGGTTTTTTCATTTCCATTACTGGTCGGTTGAACTTGAGTTACAATCTTCTGCCCTTGCCAGTATGACGCTACGTTTACAATACTATCTATCCAGGTATCATTGTAGGACTTTATTTTGTTTATGCTTGTTATTAGCGATTCTATTGGAAATGCGTTGTATGCACCTCCAGAAAATCCATGAATACAAAACGTAGTCCATGCTCCTTGTTGTCTTGCTTGTTCTGCAGGCCCGTTTAAAACATCAGCACTTGCTCCGGCACTTGGTAAATGTGTGGGCAAACTAAACTGATCGGTGTTATCATTTGGTTTTACATATCCGCCATTTACAGATCTATTTGTAAATAGTCCTGCTTGTTGTGCCGTTTGTATACAATCTCTATCTCCGTTTGGAGCAGCAGCTGTATATATTTCTGTTCCAAAATACCCTTCTAATATGCTGTTTGCTTGACTTAGTGTTTGACACGTATGATCTGTTGAATGATTTCCAATTTCATGCCCTCTCGTTACCGCATCTTTCCATTTTGCATCTGAATATCCCCAGTTTGTTACTAGATAAAAGGTAAAATTTACACCAAAATTCATTAATGTTGTCCAATTTGACAGTTGCGATTCGTGTCCGTCGTCAAAACTATAGCTCACCGCCGCCTTATATCCCGCCCAATCAAGTACTTTTATATTACCTATATTTCCGGTCGGCTTAGGCTTTTGTGCACCTTCTATATGTGGAATCTTGCAATCCAAAAATATTTCTTCTTCTTTTTCTGTTTCTGTATCGACATCCGTATCGGTGTCCGTGTCTGTATCCGTGTCTGTATCCGCGTCCGCGTCTGTATCCGCGTCAGTATCTGTATCCGCGTCCGTGTCTGCATCTGCGTCTGCATCTGCGTCTGCATCTGCGTCTGCTGCACCTGACATATCACAACATTTGTATCCGTTTTCTGTGCATGTAGCACCGTCTATTTCTATTCCTCCCAAGGAAATACAGTGAGCCTGACAAACACCGGGCTCCGGGCATTCATCATCATCAGTGTCGCTATCAGTATCATTATCGCTATCGTTATCGGTATCGCTATCTATATCGGCATCTGTGTCGTTATCAGTGTCATTGTCGGTATCAGTGTCAGCATCACTATCAGAATCTGTATCCGAGTCCGAATCCGAGTCCGAATCCGAGTCTGAATCCGAATCTGTATCCACATCTGTATCTGAGTCTGAATCTGAATCCACATCTGTATCGCTATCACTATCCGAATCAGCATCTGTATCACTATCACTGTCAGAATCTGCATCGGTGTCAGCATCACTATCACTGTCAGAATCTGCATCGGTGTCAGCATCACTATCACTGTCACTGTCACCATCTGTATATTGTTTGTTTATCGAACAAATTCCTTCGTCGCATATTAGTCCCCCGTTACAACTCCCATCTTCTCCACATCTGCATCCCTCTTCTCCTATTTCGCATTTTTCAATATTTTCTTTTCCTGTGCACGCTACAAATATCACTGATGTAATTGTAACAAACTTTACTACTTCTTTTTTTATCATTTTCATTTTAGATCTTTCCTTATCTTTCATGTCGCCCTAAACACACAGATAAGTTGTTTCTTATTTTATTTGCAGCTCATTCCTGAATTTATTTTTCATTTTTTTCATGCAAAGCGGCACTCAGTTCTGCTCCAAATAAAAAGACAAACCAATTTATGTATATCCAAATCATAGCCATAGGTATTATAGCAAGTGTTCCATATAGGTATGACAATGTGTTTCCTAAATATTTTACATATATTGCAAAACCAATTTTTAGACTTTCAATAAGTATAGCTGTAATAACTGCTGAAACAATCGAATATCTAATCTTGTTTTTTGTTTTTGGTATGAAATGAAAACAAATAAATATTACAGGTATTGTTGCGATTAATGGTTTAACTGCTCCTAATATGCTGGGTAATATAATTATTTTGCCGGTTACATACATAGAAAACGCAGCGGCAGCCGGCCCAATTATTAGAAGACATACAGATATGGTAATTCTTGCCCAAATAGGTTTTTCTGCCCTGCATTTAAATACTTCGTTTATTGCGCTCTCTACTGTTAACATTAGCATCACACATAGCGCTATTAGCCCCAATCCTCCTAACACTCCAAGTGTCTTTATTTTTAAACTGCTTGCCGTCTCAACTATATATCTGCCGACCGATTCTGCAGCTTCAGGCACAAGATAAGACTTCGATATTCTTTCTACCGCAATCCTGTATTCATCAAGGTTTAGCCATGCTGCGATTGAAACGGTTACCGCAATGATAGGTACTAATGTTAGCAAAGTCTGAAATGCCAATGCACTTGCTTGTAATTTAGATTTTTTTTTAATCATTCTCTTTATTGTTATTAAAACAACTTTTATTACTAGTCTCCAATCCTCAACAACTATTAACTTTTTCTTCTTTTCAAAATTATTTCTTTTCCTTTTCATTTTCTTCTTATCTTTTTTTTTATTCTTGTCTGAATTTTTCATTTCTCTTTTTATTTTCCGCATATATTACCGTTGGTTTCTATTTCTTTATTTTGTCATTCTTCCAGAGTACGTTTTCTACTTTTTCAAACAGCAATATTATTGACAACAAATTACACAATGGTAGGATTCACCCTCCTTGAGCGGCGCCGTCGCCAAGTGGTAAGGCAGAGGTCTGCAAAACCTTTATCACCAGTTCGAATCTGGTCGGCGCCTCAATTGAAGAAACTGCTTTTTCAAATGTCAATTTCATCTCATTTGTCACCGTCGTCATTTTCTATTTTTCAAAATAGATTATCCTTTTCTGCATTTAGCGGTTTGTCTTCCGGAATTACAGCCTCTCTATTTGATGTGTATCAAGCTTCTTCCTCTCTTCATTGTGCATATGATTTACTTTTACTTTTTTTTCACGCTGCAAGTCGACTAGGATTTTTGGGATTTTTTTTCTCATCTTTACTTTCATCATTTTTTTTCTTTTTTGAGTTTTGGTTTCATAAGAAAGATTTTTCTTTTTCAAAAGACATTTTCTTTTTTCCAATCCGTTATCTTTCTCTTTTTTGTTCTCTTCTTTTGTCTCCTGGATGTGTCTTTCTTTCCTATCGTCTTTTTCAAGGCGGTTTTGTTTCTAAACTACCATTTAAAGGTCTTCTTGCTTTTGTTACTTTTTCTATTTTATTATTATTTGTTTTTTCGATTTCCGCTTTTATTTTTTGGATTATCAGAATTTCTGATGTTCAAAATAAACGTTCTCGTCTCTCTTTATTTCTAGGTATTTCCTTTTTCCTTCTCGCAGCTCTTTTCCACTATATTGACGGACACTATTATAGAAGACTTTATCTTTATATTCACAGCGTCTTGGGTTTACTTACTCTTCTTGGTTTTGGTCTTTTTTTTAGACTTATTTTTTTCAATTTTTCTTTGTTGTCTTTTTCTTTTAAACCCTTTTTATTTTTTTCTTTCTTTTTATCTTTTGCATTACTCGTTTCCTTTTTTACCTTCAATAATAGACAATCTGTTAAGGTTTCCGCTTATGAAAATACAGCCTCATTATCTATTGCACTACACACAATACCTTTCTTTTCCTTTTCACCTTCTTGGAACAATTCTTCTAATAATGATTTTTCAAAGCATAAATCAAAACATTTTCCTCTTCTATCTTCATCTCAAGGTGATTTTCCTGTTTTTCCCAATACAAATGTTCTTCTAATATCAGTTGATGCTCTTAGAGCCGATAAGTTAGGTATTTATGGTAATAAAAAACGTATCCTTTCTCCTAATCTTGACTCTTGGTCTAAAAAAAGCGGTATCGTTTTTGAAAGGGCTTATTGCACTGCTCCTCACAGTTCTTACTCAATTTCTTCCATTCATACAGGTCGCTTCATTCATGATGATGTTCGTCTAAAAAGAAAAATAGAGTTCCCTACCCTTCCGGATATTCTAAGAGAAAACAATTTCATAACCTACGGTCTTTTTACAAAGGGTATTTTTTTTACAGAAGGAGATAGTGTAGCTCATTATCGTAGCAATAATTTTGGTATTGAACATGTTTTTGGCGGTGCTCCTAGACCGGATGAGCTTACTGACAGAGTCATTGCTGAGATAGATAGATCTATTCTCAAAAATCAAAGTCCCTTTTTTATTTGGGCACACTATTTCAATGTTCACGAACCTTATCTTTCTACTGTTTTCGGTAATTCTCCAGAAGATAGATATGACGGCGAAATTCTGGAAGCTGATCGTGAAATTGGAAGACTCTTGGATTATGCTAATGCTAAATTAAAAGATGATCTTTTAATCATTTTCACTTCAGACCATGGTGAAGAGTTTAAGGAACATGGAGGCTATTATCACGGCTCTTCTCTTTATGATGAACAAATACGTGTTCCCCTTATTTTTCAAATTCCAGGTGTTAATCCCCGCATTATCCATCATCCGGTTTCAAATGCATCAATATCACCAACTTTGCTTCACCTTCTCGGTCTTTCTCCCGCTTCCTCTATGATTTCAAATGATCTTCGTCCTTTGATTTTCGGTTCTGATGACATTATCACTGAGTCACCCGTCTTTTCTTCGGTGGTCAATCAACATATGGTATTAAAATTACCTTTCAAACTGATTATTGATCCAAGTATCGGTCGTTTTGAATTATTCAATATCGAATATGACCCTGCAGAAAAAATAAATCTCTTTGATAATCGCAAAGATATTGCAGATGAACTTCGCAGCGAAATTGAGGGCTTTTTGGATTTTATCGGCCAAGAAGATAGCAAAAACAAGGCATGTTTCAATCTTGGCTATATGAAGGATCCTCGTTCTGTTTCCTGCTTAGTTTCTATAATTCTTGATAATTCTAACATTGTTTCAGATCGAGTTGAAGCATTAAGACTTCTTGGATCCATAAGAGATTATACAACTATCCCATTACTAAAGCAGGTGCTTCAGGATGATAATCGCGATGTTGCTTTAGCTGCCGCTTTTTCTTTAGGCTCTTTAGGTGACCGAAGCGGTGATTCTCTCTTGTTTGAAGCACTATCTCATGACGTTTCTTCATTACGTATTGAAGCGGCTCTCATTCTTGGAAATGACAATGCTTTTGAAGCAGTTCCTGCTTTGATCGAGGCTTTAGCAAGAGATGATGATGATATTAAGCGAGAAGCAATTAAAGCATTAGGAAAATTAAGAGCTTTTGAAGCAGCTGAGTTTCTTTTAGATATTTTGCATACCTCCAAATTGAAATACCAAGCTGTTTTATCACTAGGTATGATTGGTGACTATGCAGCTTATCAGCCTTTATTGGATATTATAAACAGCAACGACCAACTTGATGTTAGAGGATATGCGGTTGTTGCTTTAGGTTGGCTTGCAGCTGTAGATTCTATACCACGACTACTGAAACTCCTTGCACAAGAGCCGGAAATCAAGTGGACCACAGAAACTCTTGTTAGACTTGGAGCTGTAGGTCATTCGCCGTTATTTGGAACTGATGCTACCAATAATTCAAAAGAACTTAGAAGCGGTTGGGGTGTTTGCAACGAAAAAGATTATATTATTCCAAGTGAATATCTGAATCGTTCTGTTTGTGAAACCGTCGGTTCCCGTGCCGATCTACTTTTCGAAGTTATTCCGGATAATAATACATTCCTTATTATTAGAGCCAGACGTTTACCTGAAGATGTTGCGGATGTAATACCAATACCTCTCAATATCTTTCTTAACGGACGTCTTGTCGGCTCTCTTGATTTGACGGTTGATTTTTCTGAAGCTCGCATTCCAATTAACAAATCTCTCTTTAGAACTCCTCCTACCAAAAATAATTTTGTTCTTAAATTGGCTTCAAAAGGTCGTTTTGAGTTAGACCATCTATTAGTCTTGGCAGCAGACAATTTACTATAGTATAGAATTTTCTGCGCTTTTCATTCGTTACTATGATATTAAGTCTAAATCTTAATATAGATTTTTGGCTTTTTTGGAAAGGAGACTAAAATGCGTTCATTATATTTTTTGCTTGTTACAGCTTTTTCGCTGTTCAGTTCTGTATCTTTTGCCGACCCTTTATCAGATCTTGCCTCTTCTTCTGGAAATAATGTTTCTGCTTTGATAACAGTCGGCGATCTAATGATAGAGGCCGGCCGTGTATCAGAAGCAAAAAAAATCTATAAATTGGCTAACGCAAAAGGCAAAGACAATCCCGAGGTTAAACTTGGATCTATTAAACTTTCTATGGCAGAAACCAAGTTTCAGCAAATCAAGTATAATTGTCGTAAACTAACTCAAGCATTTCCTAAATCTTCGGTTGGAGATATTTGTTCCGGTTTGTTTTGGTTAGCGAATGATCGATCTTCTAGAGCTATTGAAGACTTTGAAAAAGCCGCTGATAAGGGTGATATTATCAGAGGCAAAATCGGCATCGGCGATTCTCTCAGTTTGGTAGGCAAATGGGATGAAGCAATTGTTGCCTATAAACAAGCACTAGAAGCAGGAGCAGGTTATCAAGCACATTTAGGTTTGGGCTTAACCCTAGAAAAATTAGGTAATGTTTCTGAAGCAGTTGAATCTTTAAAACAAGCGGTTTCTCTTCAACCTGCTTCTTGTTTGTCCAGATATAACTACGGTCGCCTTCTAAGCCAAGGTGATACAGCAATTTCAGAGTTATCTGCTGCTGTTTCTATTCGTCCAAAATGGTTTGACGCATATTTTGCACTTGCAGAGGTTTATGAAAATTCCGGTGATTTTGAAAAGGCTTTGTCTTTTTATCAAAAAGCAATTGATACAGATAATACTCGTGCACCTGCTCATTTCGGAGCGGCAAAATGCCTTAGAGCATTAAAAAAAGACAACGAAGCTCTTACAACTCTAAACCAAGTTATAACTCTTCTTCCCAATCATGCAGGTGCATACCTTTTACTTGCCGAAATCTACAACGATCAGAATAACGTCGATAAAGCTATAGAATCATTGGATAGAGCTCGAGAAGTTGCTTCCGGAGATGTTCGAGTGTTTGTTCGCTCAGGTGAAATATACTATCATGCAGGACGTCATACCAATGCTAGAGCCTTTTTAAACCAAGCACTTACGATGAATCCGAAGCTCTCAAAAGCTCACGCCCTTCTTGGAGAAATCGCCTGTGAAAGACTTCAATTTGAAGAAGGAAGAAAACATTTTGATTCAGCATTATCCGGTGATTTGGAAGGTGTCGATAAAGCATTGTTAACCAAAAAGAAATCCTCATGTAAGAAAAAGTAGTGATTTTTCTATTTTTTTTATCTCGCCTTTGCTCTTACAATTATTTTTTTTCTATCTATTTTCATCCTAGCACTCAAATCATTTACTGCTATTATTATTCATCGATTGTCTATCCTATTGTTTTTTCACATTCTAGACAGGGCAATATTTGTAAATAGGGTTATATGATGAATACTATTCTTTCTCTCAAGGATCAAAGAAGATTAGATTTTGTAATCAAAGGTGCCGGTTTGGGAACATGGGAATGGAATGTTCAAACTGGAGAAACGGTTTTTAATGAAATCTGGGCTTCTATGCTTGGATATACTATAGATGAGTTACAACCATACAATTTGGAAACATGGAAGAGTCTTACTCATCCTGACGACCTTGAGGTTGCCATAAAAAAGCTTGAACCCTGTCTGAACGGTGAATGCATTGAATATGATTGTGAAATGCGTATGAAGCATAAGAACGGGCAATGGATTTGGATTCTTGACCGCGGAAGAATTATGACTTGGGATGATAATGGCTCTCCATTGCTTATGTTCGGCACTCATACAGATATTACTCGACAAAAAACCACTGAATCTGAATTACGAGAACGCGAACAGTATCTAAAAGCAATCCTAGAAACCGCCGCTGACGGGTTTTTGGTGGTTGATACAAATGGTAAAATTTTGGAGGTAAACCGTTCTTATTGTTCCATGTCAGGGTATACACGCACTGAACTCAGAGGAATGTCCATATCAGATTTTGACAGAAAAGAATTACCAAATGAAATTTTGGACCGAATTTCCCACATTCAAAAAAACAGTAAAGATCTTTTTGAAACTGTACACAAACGAAAAGACGGTCTTCTTTTCCCGGTTGAAGTATCGGTTACCTTTTTAAATATTCACGGAGGTAGACTTATTTGTTTTTGCCGAGACTTTACCGAAAGATGGCAACGTGATGAGCGTATTTCATTATTAGGTCAGATGCTTGATGAATCTCCTGCCTCTATTACGATTCATAAACCTAACGGTACATTTGTTTATGCCAACCAAGTTACTGCCTCTATTCACGGCTACAAAGATATACAAGATTTTTTGTCCGTTGATTTGCATAATCTCGATGTACCTGAGAGCGAAGCTTTGATTGCCGACCGAATCAGACAAATCGAAAATAACGGCTATGCTCGTTTTGAGGTATTTCATTTTCGTAAGGATAGGTCCATTTTTCCTTTAGAGGTTTTAGCAAAAGCAATTAACTGGCACGGAGAGCCGGCCATTTTAAGTATTGCTGTTGATATTACCGAACAAAAACGTCTTCACGATCAGCTTCAACAATCAGAAGCACGTTTTAGAAGTATGGTGGAAGCTTCTCCTTTCGGTACATATCTATACCGTTTGGATGCCAACAGAAATCTAATTCTCGAATCTGCAAACCCTTCCGCTGACAAAATTATCAGGTTTGACCACTCTCAACGTATAGGACTTACTATTGAGCAGGCATTTCCAGCTTTGGCTCAAACAGAAATACCTGAAGTGTATAGAAAGGTTGCAGAGGGATTACTTCCTCCTCAAGCATTTGAGACGCCCTATGATGATGGGAACATTCATGGTTATTATGATGTTCATGTTTTTCAAACAATCCCCGGATATATCGCTGTTACCTTTGTGGACATTTCTGAGCGAAGAAAGGCTGACGCTGAAAGAGAACGGCTTAGATATGAACTTATGCAATCACAAAAAATGGAATCCGTCGGCAGGTTGGCCGGAGGAGTGGCTCATGATTTTAACAATATGTTGGGAGTAATTTTGGGCCACACTGAAATGGCTTTAGATTCTACTGATCCGTCTCTCCCGATCTATTCCAATCTCTTGGATGTTTTTAACGCAGCCAAGCGCTCTGCAGATCTTACCGGTCAGCTTTTAGCTTTTGCCCGCAAACAAACCATAGAACCTGTAGTTATGGACCTAAACAAAACAGTGTCCGGTATGATTAAAATGCTTAGACGACTTATAGGTGAAGATATCGATCTCTCTTGGATTCCTGACCCAAACCTTTGGCAAATAAAAGCCGATGCTTCTCAAATTGACCAAATTCTTGCCAATCTCTGCGTAAACGCAAGAGATGCTGTTTCAGGAGTCGGCAAGATAACTATCGAAACAGGAAACAAAGTTTTTAATGAAGAATACTGCAAACGAAATTGCGGATTTTTACAGGGAGAATATGTTTTACTTGCGGTAAGCGACAATGGCGACGGAATGGATAAGGAAACTATATCCAAGTTGTTTGAACCTTTCTTTACTACAAAAGAGCTGGGCAAGGGTACCGGTTTGGGCCTTGCAACAGTGTACGGAATAGTCAAACAAAATAAGGGATTTATTAATGTATATAGTGAGGTCGGCAAAGGATCGAGGTTTTCCATTTATCTTCCACGCTATATCGGCGCCTCTCATTCGCACACAAATAGTCTTACACCTTCTCCTGAACTCGGAACCGAAACTATTCTTCTGGTTGAAGACGAACCCACTCTTCTCAAAATGACCGGTATGATGCTTGAACGCTTGGGTTATAAAGTATTGACTGCCTCTTGCCCAAAAGAGTGTTTTGAAGCATTCAAATCGCACAATGGATCGATTGACTTATTGATAACCGATGTCATTATGCCCGAAATGAACGGTCGCGAACTCGCAGACAAACTCACCCGCATTTACCCCTCAATGAAATGTTTGTTTATTTCCGGCTACACAGCCAATGTTATCGCTCATCATGGAGTGCTAGAATCGGGAGTTTATTTTATTCAAAAGCCTTTTTCTATATCAGATTTCGCAACAATAGTCAGACGCGTTTTAGACAGCTAAAATCTGTTTAAAGATCTCTCGGAAAATCATACATAGGCTCAAATTCATATTCTGTTTTTTCAAACTCATTCCAAATACTTTTCATAATATTCTTTAACTTTTGGTAAATTCCAAGCGGTCTGCTTTCCTCTAGTATTGCTATGTTTTCCATAGCTGTCTCATTTATTCCTGTTCGCATAGCATTTCCTTTCTCCACAGACTTCTTACTTGTTTAGCGCTAGAAAGTGACATTATTGTGTGAATTACATAAATTATCTGTGTCAAATGAGTCTATTCTCGTAAAGCATCCTTTGCCTTATCTGAAAGTAAATTGTTTTGTGTTTTCTCTGCTATTTGGTTTTTTTTGTTTTTTACAGTTTTTCTACTATTATTCCCCATTTAACGAGATAAGCTGACAACGTTTGTCGTGTAGTGTTAATTCTATATTCTTGCTCTAAAATACGACTAGCTGATGAAACATTATATCGTGCACGTTTGGTAAAGACATCGATAATTAATTCTCTATTAGCATTGTAAGGTTTGCATCTCAGTTCAGTCGCATCAATTCCTTCTTTGGAAAGCCCATTTTTTTTCTCGTTAAAAATACTCGAACAGCTGCCTTCGCTCTTATTTGCACGTATATAAACCGGGCTTGATGAAAAGCGTTCTGCGAAAACTTTATCAACAGTGATTGTTGGTTTTTCTCCAAGAGATATTCTAACCGCAATTCGATCGCATAGATCTATTATGCCTCTGACATTCTCTTGAACAAAACCGTCTAAACACATCATTTCGTAATGGTCAACATCAACAACTCTTAAAACATCCTCTCCTGTTACTATGCAGTCCTTATAACCTTCAAATGAGCTGATTACTATATGATCGAAGATGGTCGGAATATCAGCTATTCTCTCTTTAAGCGATGGAAGCTGCACGATACGCAAACGAGCCAACAGATCATTAGCAATTCCATAT
Organism: uncultured Myxococcales bacterium; assembly: GCA_964458775.1. GTDB lineage: Bacteria > Myxococcota_A > Polyangia > JAAYKL01 > JAAYKL01 > CAYWLQ01. The sequence goes on from CAYWLQ010000025.1 coordinate 30,764, forward strand.
GCCGAATCCGTGATATTAGAAGACAGGACAAAACGAGTGTTTGTTTTTTTTAATCCCGTTTCATATCCAATTCTGGAATACTCTCCGTTTTCAATAACTCTAAGAAGGCTTTTTTGAACATGAGGAGAAAGATTGTGCGCTTCATCCACAAACAACACACCGCCGTAGGCTTTTTCAATCAGACCCTCACGCGCCGCCACAGATGAAAATACATTGTTTCCGACTCCGAATAGGGATGCAATAGCTTGTTCGTCAGAACTAAATCTCGCAGCATTACACACTATGAAAGGCGCATTCTTCTCGCCGATACACATCATTTCCCACAGCGCTCGTGCAGCAAGTTCTTTACCCGAACCCGACGGTCCGGTTAATAGAATGTTTCTTTTAGATATGGCTGAATCTTTAAGGTCGCTGATTATCTCCTCTAAATGAAAAGACCCGGCCATTTTATACTTATTAGCAGGCGGCGACATCATTTGAGATATGTTCTCTTTAAACACAAAAACACAATTCCCGGCAACAATTACGTCTGCGTCGTTTAGAGGTGTTTTACTACTAATCTGTGCTCCGTTCAGATAAGTACCGTTTCTACTATTCAGCTCCTCAATAAACCACTGCCCGTCTAAATTACATATTTGAAAATGTTTTCCCGAAAGATGTTTGTCTTTTTCAAATACTACAGAACATGAATTGTCTCGTCCCACAGTAAGCGGAGAATTTAGAATTATACGCTCCCGATTATTATCATATAAAGATCTGGCAACCAGAATACCGGGCAATGCTTTAACTTTGGACTGATTGGTCTTTCTATAACTCCTGCTTTCGGTATCATAATTTGCCGCCATGTTTACTCGCCTTATCAGTGTCCAAATTTTCCGACAATATATTTGATTTTTTTAATAACAGCAAACTCGCATGTATATGTATTTGAACCGGTTAACCTGATTTAAGTTTTTTCTAAAGTATACATTTCTGAAAATATGATAGATCATACTTGGAGTTTATACCTGCTATGTCAACGTCTGGATCATTTATAGGAAACCGATACCGGCTGCTGCGACTAATCGGTGAAGGCGGCATGGGACGTGTTTTTACTGCTGTGGATGAAGAATACGGCTGTCGTGTTGCTATTAAAATGCTGCGTTCCGACCGCATTGAAAGTAAATTCATCGAACGATTTCACAGAGAAATTGCTTTGATAAGAAGCCTCGGTCACGAAAACCTTTGCGAAATTTTGGATGTGGGTTCCTGTAGTAACGGTGCTCCTTTTTTTGTAATGCCTTTACTAAAAGGAACAACTCTCTGTGCGCGTCTCACCCAAGGGCCCCTTTGCTACGAAAGCGCTTTGGATATTTCTCTTCAACTGCTGGACGGTTTGCAGGCCGTACATTCAAAAAACATCATTCATCGTGACCTTAAATCCAAAAATGTTTTTCTCGTTACCGACCATCCTCATTTTAGATATTTTGTAAAAATATTGGATTTCGGCATTTCTAAAATTATGGACTCTGCAGACAGTTCGCTTACTGATACCGGAACGGTCATCGGTTCTCTTAAATACATGGCTCCGGAGCAGGTTTCATCTTTGGGACATATAGATGTGCGAGCGGATGTGTATGTTGCCGGAGTTCTTCTATACGAAATGTTTACGGGCATACATCCGATGTGTATTTTGTCTTTGTCCGAAAACAACCCTATAACTTACAGACAATGTAAGCCGTTGCGCAGTATTGTTCCTTCTATGTCAATTTTTCTAGAACAAGTTATAATGACCGCAATGTCTTACGATCCGGATGACCGATTTAGAGATGCTTTGGAAATGCGCGGCGCTTTGATAGATGCTTTGAAAGCCGACGAAGCATTTAAGGCGGCTTGTAAACTTGATGAAAGCCTTGATCCGGTTGTAAAAGAGACTGCGATTAGAATAAGAAAACCCAGGACGATTTTGTAATGAGTAATACCGACTTAAAACCGAAAAGGCGGCTTGTAACCGCAGACCTGGGAGAGTTGGAAGCCGGTGATGTGCTCGAAGGCAAATTTAAAATTGTCGACCTCATCGGCAGCGGCGCCACCAGCAGAGTATATTCGGCAAAACATTTAGTCCTTGACCAATCGGTTGTAATTAAAGTGCTCTCAATTTTCGGCGAATACGAAGAAGAGGCCAAGGAGCGATTTCGTAGGGAAGGACGAATTGTCGTAGGCCTTGAACACAAAAATATTGTTAGAGTTACAGACGCCGGTGTTCTGTCCAACGGTTATCCCTATATCGTTATGCCTCTTCTCGAAGGCGAAACACTAAAAACATGGATGGACAATAATCCGGTTGATACGCGAGACCTGTTTTTTATTGAGAGATTATTAATTGATCTTTGTCAGGGACTTTTTGCTGCGCATGAGAAAAATATTGTTCATAGAGATATCAAGCCTCTAAATATTTTCTTGCACAACGCCAAGGAAAGCGGCCGCACAACGGTTATTCCAAAAATTTTGGACTTTGGAGTTGCCAGAGATTTGAGCATTGCCAAGGTTACTCGCCTAACTCTTCCCAGCCAGTCTTTCGGAACAGAAGGCTATATGTCACCGGAACAGGCAAGGGGTTTAGACCCGGACAAAAGATCTGATATTTTTTCTTTGGGCTGTATTTTGTATGAACTTCTTACCGGAAAAAGGGTTAGTCCCTATGAACCGCTAATAGCGCCTATTAAGCTGAACAGAAACATACCCAGAGAGCTAAACTCGGTTTGTCTAAAAGCGTTAGAGCGCAGTCCCGACCGCCGTTATCAGTCGGCTTTGGATTTTGCCGATGCGTTGTGTTATCGGCAAAAAGAACCCTCAGAAACAGCACTGCGAACCGACCAATCAAATAGTTTTAAATTTTTTGTAACAGCTGGTTTAATCAGTGTAATTGCGGCAGCGGTTTTTGTTTATTTTTTGTTCAAAAAAGAAAATATCTCTATCAACTCCGAAGTAAAAACAGTTGTCGATTCATCACTCTCAATACCCGAACAAAGGGTTGCAGTTTCTGATAACAATCATTTAATTTCTGTTAAGCAACAGCAAGAAGAACCGTCTGTTAATATCGTCCCTGTTTCTGAAGCATCTGTTTCTAACCAAGTTGAAATATCAAAAAAAGAAATTTTACCTTTAAAAGCCGAAGTAAAAGCTCAAAATTTTGATAATGTAATAAACCACAGTGCGACAAAAGAGAAACCGGATAAACCTCAAGAATTGCCGCCTTTAAACGACAGTGTTCGCATTGATTCCCTGTTGGAAAACGCCGAAACTTTGCTTAAACAAAAACGCTTTTTCGAGGCGGAGCCGCTGCTCGAAGAAGTGGTTAGACATCGTCCCAAAGAAGGAAGAGCTTGGTGGGGACTAGGAACGTCGGCATTTCAAAGAGAAGACTATAGCACTTCGATCAATCAAATTGAAAAATCTCTAAAATTAGAAGACAAGCCCGAACGAAGAATATTGCTGGGACATGCCTATCTAGCCCAAGGCCAAAAAGAACGTGCACGGTCAGAATGGAAAAAGGTTCTGTCCTCCCCGTCGCTATCCCCTTCGGCAAGAACGTCTGTCGAAAAGCTCTTGATTGAAATGGGAGAGGACATCGAATAGGAACGTTTTATGCGACAATCATTTTTATTTTTTTTCTTATTTTATTCTACGGTCTATTCAGCGGTTGCTTTCGGCTCATCAAATATGCCCAAGAAAGTAGTTGTTGTTGAAGGTCCCTATATATTAGTTGTAGAGGGTGAAACCTCCAAGGATTCAGCAAGAGTTTTTAAAACAAGGCTTGAAAAAGCCGTTGAAGCAGCGGGTTGTAATCTTTTGAATATCGAAAATAACCTTGAATGCGAAGACAGTGACTGTTTAGAAAGTGCACGATCTGTGCATAACGCTGACGATGCTGTTTTTGTAAAGGTAGAACAACTGGGAGCAAAGCACACCATAACGCTGGTGTTTGCAAAAAGACAATCCGTAACATCTACAGTAACAGGTACGCTGTCCCAGGTTTATGAAAAACTGGATGAACTGGTAAAAGAAGCTTTTAAACCAAATTCTAACGAATCTGTTTTAGACAGTTCCTCGTCTTCTTCGTCATCAACACTTTCATCTGATATTTCCCAAAATACACAATCCAATCTAACCTTGCCGATTCAATCTGAAAACAAAGCGAAATTAAAACCGCACATCTTCTGGTCAACTTTCGGTCTAACCCTATCCCTTGCGGGAGGAGGAGTCGGCCTGGAGGTCGCGGGATATAGAAAACTTAAAGAGTTGGATAAAAAAACCAAACAGGAAAGAACAAAAGAAGACATAGCGTTTCAACAACCCATGAGAATTGCAGAAGCAGCCCTCTTTGGAGGAGCATTAATTTCGGCGGTTGTAACTTCGGTATTGGCATTTAAAACAGATTTTAAGAAAAAGAAAACCGAACGCAAAGTATCAGTAATGCCCGCATTAGACGACAATGCCGGTTTGGTATTGAAAGGAGCGTTTTAAATGCTCAAGGCGTTAGTTTATTTCCATCTCAGAAATTCTATTCAGAACAGATCAGAATGTAGCCGAGGGGTTTATCCCCTCGGGATACTAATTAAAGCAGGCCTTTTATTTTTCTGCGCAACCCATATTTCTGCGTGTTTTTTATTCAGCGATAATTTAAACCTCGCAGAGGACAGCGGTGTTAATGATTCAAACAACGCTGATTCTGATACGGGTTCTGACTCTGATACTGATACTGAAACTGAAACTGACGCAGATACTGATATTGATTCCGATACAGACGCTGACTCCGATACTGACACCGATACAGACACTGATACTGATACCGATACAGACACTGACACTGACTCCGATACTGATACCGATACAGACACTGACACTGACTCCGACACCGATACTGATACCGACTCTGACACTGATTCCGACAACGACACTGATACTGACACTGACACTGACTCCGATACTGACACCGACTCTGACACTGACACTGACACCGACTCTGATACAGACACTGATACAGACTCTGAAACAGACACCTGCAATGAGCCCATGTCCTGCGAAGCTTTAGAGTGGGAGTGCGGCTCCGGTTTTGATTTATGCGGCAATGACGTAGTTTGCCCTAATTGTTCTAACGGTTCTAGATGCCAAGATCACCTCTGTATTCAATGCATTTCAAACGACTTCTGCGGCGATGACTGCATTCCCTGCTCAGGAGAAACTCCGGTTTGTACCGATGGTAACTGCGTATGCAATGACTCCTCATGCAATTCCGGTTCAAGATGTTTTGAGGGTGTCTGCACTCCTTGTATAACAGACGAAGCTTGCGGCTCTTCTTGTGAGCCATGTACTCAAGACTATCCAATGTGTACAGGACAATCTCCCGATACAGCCGTTTGCGAATGCACAGCAGAACCGAACTCCTGCGGCGATTTTTCTATATGCGAACAAGGTCTATGCATCCCTTGCGGTACAGAACACAACGCCTGCGGACCCGGATGTCTGGACTGCACACAAACATCAACACCCTTTTGCAATACAAATTTAAACAACGGAACCTGCGTTGAATGTTTAGACAACTCACATTGCAGAGAAAGAGAATACCCTTTCAACTCACCCCTGGGACTATGCTCTCCACAAAACACCTGCACCTGTTTTGTGCAGTCAGATAAATGGACCTGCGGAGCACAAATAGACTGCCCCGAAGGCTACATCTGCGCTCAAGACAAAAAAGAAACAGCTCACTTCGTATGTCTGAGAGCCTGCGAACAAACAACAACACCCAACAACGGCCTAGCCTGCGAACCCAGAATAAAACCGGACGCATCATCAGTAAACGTCTGGACCCCCATGACAACCTGCTACGCCTTTGACCGTTTCGGAAAGGATTGTGAGGCAGATGCCGGTGGTACTCCTGACAACAGCAAATGCCGAATATCCCTGGCAGTTGGAGACGGCCTTTGCCAAGAAACCATGGATAACGGCTTTTTGTGTACTTATTCGTGTTGGGACGGCAGTGCCGGACAGGATGACTGGTGTCCCGGCGGTTCAACCTGTGCAAATCCTAACCCAATCTGCATGGTTCCGTAGCATTTTTAACGTTACATTTGTAGACATGCTTTTTACTATTCTGTTTCTTCTGTCTCATTTTCACATACATTATCAAATAACAAGTCTATTAACACTCGTTCCGATCCAATACCTTTTGCCTCAAAGTCAAGTTCTACCTTAACTCTAGTTCCTGTTTCAGAAATTAGTGTTGCCTCTGCTTGTATTACATATTTTGACCTAACCTTGAGTTCTTTTATTAATGCAGTACCTACTGAATTAGGTTCAATTTGAAAGCATTGGTCATACGCACTTAAAATCAAGCCCGACAAATGCATTCTAGAATCCGGACATAGTCTTTCGTTCATGTCTATAGTTGTCGGATAACTTTCATATTTCTCCATATCCAGAATCGTAAAGTATATCATCGGACTACATCCATTTTCACCTATTAGGTTTATGGTAAAACCTTTAAATATATTACCTTGATAATCGGATATACCTATTTCTTGCACACACGCATATGACAAATTATATTCTTCGCCTTCTATTGTTAGTTTTCCTTTTGCCGAAATTGCACATTTTTTATTGATGCCTTGTTTAAACACAATTGATTCGCAAGTATTCGGAATCATATATGCTTCTTCTTTTTGTTCAATATCCTCATCTTCGATAGAAGTAATAGTTTCTCCGTTTGAGCAAGTTGGTACTACTTTCTTTTCTGTTTCGATTTCTTGTTCTTGATTGTCGTTTTCGCTCTCGCATTCAAATATTGTCATTACTATAACTGTTAGTAATAAATATTCTAAAACTATTGTTTTCATAACTTGTTCTCCTATTCTTCATCTCTTTTTTGGATCTATATTTTTTTGAAATTCATAAGTTGATATCTATCAATTATGAAACATTATCAGTCATTTATATAATTTTTTTCAACCTCTTCAATTTTGACTACTACTCATCCCCTCTGCGGATCCTCCAATGCACATTCCGATGTGCAAGCGCCCCACACTCCACAGTCTTTATCAATGTCACAAGACAGCGAACACTTCATAATTTCGTCATCTTCTGCTGTAATAATACACTGATTTGCAACATAATTTTTCCCTTCCAATATTTCTTCTTCAGTCAATATTTCATCATCATCCAGCGTTTCATTATAGCAGTTTACATACTTTTCTGCGTAGGCCTCACACGTAGTTTCTAGATCTTCTGTATTATTCTCATCATCGCATTGCAGCGCGGTGCTAATAATAACAAAAAACAAACTGATTTTTTTTATCCATAATTTCATGAAACATCTCCTTGTTAGATACTTTTGCAAATATTATATTTTGTACACTTTCTAACACTAGATAATACAGTATTTATCTATACATTACAAATGCGCTTGGTATTTGACTTTGGTTTTTAAAGCTATGTCTCTTTTAAGGACACTGGCTTTGCAGTTTTATTCTTATTTTTCCGGCGAGATATGTAGCGTTATTGGTCTCATCCCATTCAGGAATAGTATTATTCCAATCCGCTATAACACCAATATAATAAGTGGTGTTATATGATACCGTATTGGGCACAGTTAGGTAAAACCATGGAGACACGCTAAACTGGCCTACATTTCTGGTGTGAGTGGGATACTGCACGGCAATATCATTGTTATTAATAACTGTATCTGTGGACAGAACTGTCTTTACCTGAATAGTCTTGCTTCCGCTTAAATTCGATGTACCTCTGTTTCCAACAGAATATCTGTAAGCCACTTGATTTCCCGGGCATACATTGAGAACTCCTGGAGTGGTAGTAGGAATATTATCAACACCCACACGATAGTATGAACTTACCACAACATCATCACCGGTTGTAGTGTTTCCATGATATATTTGCGCAAAATTAATATCGTCCGGTAAAGGGTCCGATTGGTTGGGCCCACAAAAAATAATCTGAGCAGTTTTAGTATTCATTCTTGCCGGATGGATCCATTCTTCATCCATTCCGGTTGTGTGCCCCAACTCATGAGACGCTACCGCTCTTGCAGGAAGATCATAAGTTGTATCCTCATCGCAATTTCTTACCCCAGTCGTATTGTCCGTTGCAATCAATATATCGCTCTCCAAAAAACGTCCGTCATTACTCCAGTATGGACTCCTGCATTCTCTCATTATTAAATGATTTATTCCTTGCGCACCGTCAATATTAGAAGACAGTGTATATCCAATCTCATGTAGACCATCTCCATGCTCAATATAACAAGAAGAACTTCCGCCCATAGAATAAAATCTTGTTTTTACTCCTCGTAGATCATTCCATCCTTCAATTGATGATGTAACATCTTGCTCCCTTGTACTGCCTACAGGTATTGAACATCTATTTAAGCGATAGGTTGTAATATCGTAATTGGCGCCCATTATTTTTCCGTCACAAATCGGTCGAGTCGTCCAGCTAATTCCAATACTTGAATAACCCATAATTATGACATTAATAGCAGCCAATAAAATTATTTTTCTTGCGGTTATCATTTGCCACCGTCCTTTTCATAAGGCACTGTAGAAATACCTTTTCTTTTGCCTTTGTTTTTCGGCTTAAAATGTAAACTCTTGTCCTTTTTTGACTCTTTTGAAGCATAAACTTCTTGGTATTTCTGTACAAACCAATCTAGCAAATTTCCTATTTCATCTGCATTCGAACATTCCTTGCTCAACAATTCGCTCTCACTCGTAACTTCAACATTGAGTTTTTCATTTGTATCTTGTTCTTCTGTCTCTACGTTTCCTCCCGAAACAGGCGGTGTCGCATCTTCTCCCCATAGCTCAGATACAAATTCTCGCGGAAGCCTTTGACTTTTTGATGCTTTGAAACTTTTATTGTCCAAATCACATACTATTAGCGAGGTCTGAGTCAGATATCGCACAGTGCCGTCTATTCTTTTTTTCTTAAATGAGCCATGCCACCAACCGGTTACAGGAGTAATTGTCCATTCTCCCTGTTTAAAAAATATTAAATACTTTTCTCCCTTTTCATATACAGGGCTTCCCTGATACATGCCGACTCTCCCGTCAGGATAAAAACCGCCGGGAATAAAGTATTCAAGGTTCTCTCCTTCCTTGTAGTCCCCGTAAAATACCTCTATTATTCGAAACTGATATCTTGTATACGGCGATCCGTCTGTCAAATCATATTGTGAATAATCAGCGTCCGTACACTGTACTTCCGCGACAAGTGCGGTTTTTTCCATCAACTCTTCAAAGCTCATTGGCTTTACTGTCGTTGCATTTGACTGTTTAGAAATTGCCATTAACGACACCATCGCAAATGCAATTTTCAATATTCTTACATTCATTGTGTAAGTCATCTTTTCTTCTCCTCTATTTCATTTTTCGTTTTCATATTTTTTATCCTTTACTTTTCATAGGTACATTTCAAATATCATTCTCAACCGAGCAGGAGGCCCGCGTGCTCTTACTTCCGGGAGTATTGTCATCTTCTTCCTCCCGGTAGGTCTCCTTGGTGTAATTTCAAATCTTCATGATTTACGGTTTCTGTTTGGTTCTTTCTTGGTTCTATTCTTCTGCTATTTTCAGATTGATCTTGCTCTTGTCTGTCTTCTTGTACTTCTACAATTAATATCCCCTCTTCAATCTTGGGAAATTCCTGCTTCCAGAAGTTTAGAAACACTATTCCGCTTACCGTTCCGCCCAGGTCTTGTTTACATACAAGGTGGGTTATGGTTTTCTTTTCCAATATCTTGTGCGCGCTTACCGGATCTTCGGCTGTCAGCACTTCTTCGAATTGTATTTTGGGAAATATGGTTTTTGTTTTTAACTTATTTGGGTTTTCACCCACTATAAGCAGATTATTCTTTTTTACTTCTTTTTCTGCCTTTTTTATTTTTTCTTCTTTCATAGTCTGCCTCGCTCTTTGCGCCTTAGATCTATGAAAGATTCGTGCCCGTTTCGGTTTTTTCTATTTCTATTCTTCTAACTGTACGGTTTTGTTTTCTTTTTATTTTTTAGGCGCTTTTTTGATAAAGTTTTGCGGATTTTTTGAAGGGTTTTTTACTTAACATTTTGTTAAGTTTTTTGTTAAGTTTTTTTTCCTTAACATTTTTTCTTAACATGTTGTTAAGTTCGTTTGCATTTGCGGCTTGTTTGGTATCTTACTTTTCTTTTTGAACTTTACTTATCTCTCTTGCAACGTTTCCCTTATTGTGGCAGTTATTCTTTTATTCTCTTTTTTGTTCTATATGCGTTGTGAGGTTTTATGAAATATTTTCCTTTTTTGTTTTTTTCTTTGTTTTTTGCAAATTGTAAGTCCCCTTCTTTTTTCTATATCGATACCGACTCTTCCTCTTATCCGGATGCTTCCGCTTATTCTGATACGGGTACTGACTCTGATATTGACTCCATTACTGACTCCAACTCTGATACTGACACCGACAGCGATACTGATGCTGACACTGACGCAGATACTGACACTGACACCGATACAGACACTGATGCTGACACTGATTCCGATACTTACTCCGACACTGACTCAGATACTGATATCGACACTGACACTGATTCAGACAACGACACTGACACCGATACAGACACTGATGCTGACACTGATTCCGATACCGACACTGATACTGACACAGATACTGACACAGATACTGACACTGACACTGACACCGACACTGATACTGACACCGATACTGACACTATCACTGATACTTATACTGACACCGACTCTGAAACAGACACCTGCAATGAGCCCATGTCCTGCGAAGCTTTAGAGTGGGAGTGCGGCTCCGGTTTTGATTTTTGCGGCAATGAGATATTCTGCCCAAACTGTTCTGAAGGTTCCAGATGCCAAGATCACCTCTGTCTTGAATGCATTTCAAATGACTTCTGCGGCGATGACTGCATTCCATGCTCAGGAGAAACTCCGGTTTGTACTGATGGTAACTGCGTATGCAATGACTCCTCATGCAATCCGGGTTCAAGATGTTTTGATGGCGTCTGCACTCCTTGTATAACAGACGAAGCTTGCGGCTCTTCTTGCGAGCCGTGTACTCAAGACTATCCAATGTGTACAGGACAATCTCCCGATACAGCCGTTTGCGAATGCACAGCAGAACCGAACTCCTGCGGCGATTTTTCTATATGCGAACAAGGTCTATGCATCCCTTGCGGTACAGAACACAACGCCTGCGGACCCGGATGTCTGGACTGCACACAAACATCAACACCCTTTTGCAATACAAATTTAAACAACGGAACCTGCGTTGAATGTTTAGACAACTCACATTGCAGAGAAAGAGAATACCCTTTCAACTCACCCCTGGGACTATGCTCTCCACAAAACACCTGCACCTGTTTTGTGCAGTCAGATAAATGGACCTGCGGAGCACAAATAGACTGCCCCGAAGGCTACATCTGCGCTCAAGACAAAAAAGAAACAGCTCACTTCGTATGTCTGAGAGCCTGCGAACAAACAACAACACCCAACAACGGCCTAGCCTGCGAACCCAGAATAAAACCGGACGCATCATCAGTAAACGTCTGGACCCCCATGACAACCTGCTACGCCTTTGACCGTTTCG